>NZ_CP160797.1:477500-630000 GCF_040784915.1 Bacillus vallismortis | reverse complement strand
CCGCTTGTGCGGGCCCCCGTCAATTCCTTTGAGTTTCAGTCTTGCGACCGTACTCCCCAGGCGGAGTGCTTAATGCGTTAGCTGCAGCACTAAGGGGCGGAAACCCCCTAACACTTAGCACTCATCGTTTACGGCGTGGACTACCAGGGTATCTAATCCTGTTCGCTCCCCACGCTTTCGCTCCTCAGCGTCAGTTACAGACCAGAGAGTCGCCTTCGCCACTGGTGTTCCTCCACATCTCTACGCATTTCACCGCTACACGTGGAATTCCACTCTCCTCTTCTGCACTCAAGTTCCCCAGTTTCCAATGACCCTCCCCGGTTGAGCCGGGGGCTTTCACATCAGACTTAAGAAACCGCCTGCGAGCCCTTTACGCCCAATAATTCCGGACAACGCTTGCCACCTACGTATTACCGCGGCTGCTGGCACGTAGTTAGCCGTGGCTTTCTGGTTAGGTACCGTCAAGGTACCGCCCTATTCGAACGGTACTTGTTCTTCCCTAACAACAGAGCTTTACGATCCGAAAACCTTCATCACTCACGCGGCGTTGCTCCGTCAGACTTTCGTCCATTGCGGAAGATTCCCTACTGCTGCCTCCCGTAGGAGTCTGGGCCGTGTCTCAGTCCCAGTGTGGCCGATCACCCTCTCAGGTCGGCTACGCATCGTTGCCTTGGTGAGCCGTTACTTCACCAACTAGCTAATGCGCCGCGGGTCCATCTGTAAGTGGTAGCCGAAGCCACCTTTTATGTTTGAACCATGCGGTTCAAACAAGCATCCGGTATTAGCCCCGGTTTCCCGGAGTTATCCCAGTCTTACAGGCAGGTTACCCACGTGTTACTCACCCGTCCGCCGCTAACATCAGGGAGCAAGCTCCCATCTGTCCGCTCGACTTGCATGTATTAGGCACGCCGCCAGCGTTCGTCCTGAGCCAGGATCAAACTCTCCGATAAAATGGATCACAGGTTAAGTTCACCGCATCCTGCGGTGACACCTGCGTGACCTGCGTCGTGCAGGTCTAGTTTGACTGACTACGCACATCGCTGTGCGATTTATAAAAAAATGAATTAACAGGTACGTTTTGTCTTGTTTAGTTTTCAAAGATCATTCAATAATGGAGCGGGTGATGAGAATCGAACTCACGACATCAGCTTGGAAGGCTGAGGTTTTACCACTAAACTACACCCGCGTGGTATTTTATAATGGCGCGCCCGAGAGGAGTCGAACCCCTAACCTTTTGATCCGTAGTCAAACGCTCTATCCAATTGAGCTACGGGCGCTTATCAAGCGACTTAACTATCATACTATCATTTGATGTTGAAGTCAAGAAGTTTTTTAAGAATGTTTTTTCGTTAATCGAATCTTTTTTAATTCGACTTCACTTATTATACACGTTTTTTAAAACTTGTAAACACCTTAGAAAAACTTTTTTTGTTTTTCGTGTTGTTGTGTGCTGTTCATCAGCGACGTTTAATAATATACCATGTGTATTTTATTAGGTCAACACCTTTTCTACATTTTTTTATTTCATTCTTTCACGCTTTGTCAGATGTATACTTTATCTGATCTTACAAATAGATATGAATGCCTGATCAGGGTGTGAAGATGCTCAAGACATTCATGAGCACCTTCTTAAAGTGTACAATGCTTCCTATTCATTCAACAATAGGCGTTAAAGAATCACCGTTCCATATCTCTCCCTTATTAAGTGTCCAGCTGTCGTTATATAAAGCTGAAGCACCCTTGTTTGCAGCTGGGCTCCACTCATCATTCCATGCCAGAAAGTAAATGGTTTTAGGATATTTTTGTTTTATTGCATTGATCAACAGGCTGTAATCAAAGCTGCCGTTTGCTGTTTGAGGGCCAACTTCTGTAAAGGCGAATGGTTTGTTAAGCGCCGTTAGCTGATCGTATCCGTTAATCGAATAGGCATCTTGAAAATACGCATCTAATCCGACAATATCCACGTAAGACGCACCCGGGTAGAAATCGGTTTTAAAATCTCGGTTGGCATCGGGGGAGTAAACCCAAAGCAAATGGTCAAGTCCTCTTGTGTCGGTCATATAATGATAGATTTTTTTATAGAGCTGTTTATAGAGGGAGATTCTTTCATTATCCTTTTGATTATATGAAGTAAGTCCCCACCAAAACCATTCACCGTTCATTTCATGCAGCGGCCTGAACAGAACAGGCACGCCTTGGTTCTCCAGTTCTTGAAGTCCGTCAGCAATTTTGCTGAGCATGGCATTCAGCCGCTTCCCTTCCACTGTTGAAGAATCTAATATTTTTTTATACTGATCGTTTGTAATTGATGTTTTAAAATGTCCTGATTGAAAAGCCGGATTCGCCAGGTGCAGACTGATTTGCGGAATTCCCCCGCTTTTCCAATACGATAGCAGATCTCTGTTGCAGCTTACATCTATCGAATCTTCAATATTTGCAGTTTCAAGCCATCCTCTGGCATAATCACAGCCGTAAATAGCAGGTGATTGTCCCGAAGCGTTTCGAATTCTTTCAGCTTCAGTCATAGAGAATGTGTCATGACTATAGCCTCCAAACGCTCCGGAAAGGGCTCTGTTTTCTGTTCGATTCGGCAGATGCGCAAGCCAATTCATTACTTCTTTTGTTGTCTGCTGTGCATTAGGATTAACAGGCGGCACAGTATGCGCTTCAATTGGTTTTGCCAAAGCAGCAGACACAAGTAAAAATAAGATGAGCAAACAAATCGTATGTTTCTTAAACAATGCAATTCCCCCATTCATTAAGGATGAGATATTATCAACTCACACGTTCCTTCTATTGAAAACTCGCCAAAATGCGCAGGCAGAATAAAGTGTGAGCCTGCATTACACTCATACTGAATATCATTATTTACGATTCGGCCTGATCCATTCAGGACACTCCCCAGCAAATAGGTTTGATGAGAAGGAAAAACAGCTCGGCCGCTAATCTTCCATTTGTACACGGAGAAGTCATCCGATTGTACATAAACAGTGATTACGGCATTACCGACTTCTTTCACTGCCGGTGTATGCACTGTATCAATATGCGGTATCGTTATGACTTCCATGGCTTTTTCTATATGGAGAGTTCTTTTTTGGCCTTTATCATCGCAGCGGTCATAATCGTAAACGCGATACGTTGTATCAGAGTTTTGCTGGATTTCAAGGATAAGGGTTCCCTCACATAAAGCATGGAGCGTACCGCTTGGGACATAAAAGAAATCTCCGGGCTTGATTTTGAGGCGTCTCAGCAGCCCGTGCCAATCGCCGCTTTCCATTCTTTGTTTGAATTCTTCCTTTGTGCTTGCGTGATGGCCCAAAATCATTTCGGCGTCATCTTTGCAATCAATAATATACCAGCACTCCGTTTTGCCGAGATCGCCGTTTTCGTGCAGTATCGCATAATCATCATCTGGATGTACTTGCACGGAGAGATCCATATTGGCGTCCAGCAGCTTTACCAGCAACGGAAACACCTTTCCATCTGGAAAACCGAAAATCTCCGGATGATCCTGCCATACTTGGTCAAGTGTCTTTCCTGCCAGCGGGCCGTTTTTAACAGCCGACGAGCCATGGGCATGTGCAGAAACGGCCCAGCACTCACCTGTTTTTTCCGAGGGGATCGCGTAGCCGAAAGCGTCACGAAGCTTTGTTCCTCCCCATATTCTTTCTTTAAAGACAGGCTCCAAAAATAAAGGGTGCTTCATGACCGCACCTCCCCGGATGCTGATGCTTCTTGTAAGGCCTGATCCGCTAAAACAAACGTGCCGATGATTCCGGCGTTACCGCCTAAACATGGAGGTACAATATAATCACTTATACTTTCTGACAATTCGGAAAAATCGAGATAACTGTTCATGATTTTCGGTACATATTGATAAATATAAGGAAACACCTGTCGCTGATTCATCACGCCGCCGCCAAGAATGATTTTTTCAGGCGCAAGGATCAAAATATATTGAGACAGCGCTTGGGCAATATAGTACCCTTCCAGCTCCCAAACTTGGGTTATATCTGATAAATCAGCAGCTTTTTTTCCCCAGCGCGCTTCTATGGCGGGACCAGAAGCCAGGCCTTCAAAGCAATCCTTATGATACGGGCACTTCCCTTGGTATACATCATCCGGGTGCCGCCGGATATAAATATGGCCCATCTCTGGATGTGACAGCCCCTGAAGGAGCCGGCCCTCTACAATTGCACCTGCACCAATGCCAGTTCCAATCGTTATATACAGGCAGCTGTCTAGGCCCTTCGCTTCACCGAAAAGGAATTCACCCAGCGCCGCAGCGTTGACATCCGTATGAAATCCGACTGGGATTTTCATTTCATTTTTGACGGTTTGCAAAAAGGGATAGTGTCTCCATCCGTCTTTCGGCGTGGCCATAATGGTTCCGTATGTTTTACTGGTTTTATCGGTATCAACGGGACCAAAGGATCCGATGCCGATAGCCTGTAATGAGAATTGGCGAAAATATTGAATCACTTTCTCTATCGTTTCATCCGGCATCGTTGTAGGGATCTCAACTCGGTCAATGATCGTTCCATCTTCTTTACCGACGGCACAAACAAACTTTGTGCCGCCTGCTTCAATACCGCCAAGCATTCAGATGGCCTCCTTGTTATCTCCGCGATCAGCGCCGTATGTTTACCGAAGTGACGACAAATTTGTCATGACGATGACGGGAAAAGGAATATTCAAATGGAATGCCGTTATCTAAGAAGCCCACATGTTCGACTTCCAGAATTGGATCATCCTTTTTGCAGCCCAGATGCTGCTGGTCAATATGATCAGATTTGCAGGCTCTGATTTTCCGGTGTGTTCCGGCGATTTTGAGCTGCAGCTCGTTTGTGATGTGGTTGTAGATCGAATCATGAAGGACATCGTCATTAATGCCCGGTATTAAATGAGTCGGCATATATGTTTTTTCCAATACATAGGGCTCGCCCTCTACAATCCGCAGCCGTACGACATAATAAACAGGTGTTTTCTGATCAATAGACAAATGGGCGGCCACTTCCTCTGTGGGAAATTGCACTTCAAACTGAATGACCTTGCTTTTGATTTTCTTATCTTTCAGCAAGTTGGTCAATCCGAGGATTTCATTGCTGACCACATGGACATGGTCATCCTGTATCGCTGATTGAATAATAAACGTGCCATGCCCTCGTTTTCTGAACAGCAGCCCTTCGGCAACTAAATTATCCAAAGCTCTTTTCATCGTCATGCGGCTTGAGTTGAACTCTTTCGCAAGAGACACTTCATCGGGAATCGGCTGATCGATCGGATAGACGTTATTTTTGATTCTATTTCTCATTTCATTTGCAATGATTTCGTATTTATTCATTGGTATCCTCCGGCAGCTGTTAGAGTTTGATATCACATAAGCTTTTACGGATATCATAAGTTCTTTTCCCTATTTCATCAATGTTGCGGCTGGCCGTGGACTCTAATCATCATGATAATTGCCGGAAGATCTGTAAATTTAGAAACCTTTTTGCTCAGCAATCTCCTTGAACCATTTTCCGCTTTTTTTGATGGTCCTTTCCCCGTCTTTCTCGAGATTGACTGATACAAACCCATATCGGTTTTTATAAGCATTGGTCCAAGACCAGTTGTCCATAAACGTCCATAGGTGATAGCCTTTTACGTTTGACCCTTCCTGTATGGCGCGGTGAATCCATTTAAGGTGTTCTTTTATAAATTCAATCCGGTAATTATCTTGAATGATGCCTTGCTCATCCCTGAAGCGTTCCTCGCCTTCGACCCCCATGCCGTTTTCAGAAATAAAGCACTCGATGTTCCCGTAGTTTTCTTTTAGATTGATCAAAATATCATAAACGCCTTTTTCGTAGATCTCCCAGCCGCGATGCGGATTCATTTTGCGGCCCGGCATGACGTAAGGGTCAAAATACCTGTCCGGCAAAAAAGGAGAGTCGGGGTTCGGAAGATGTTCTTTTGCTTTTACACGTCTCGGCTGGTAATAATTCACCCCCAACAGATCAACCGTATTGTGTTTGATGACCTCAAGATCTTCTTTCTTATAGTCAGGAACAAAGCCTTCGCTCTTTAAAATGTCAACCAGCTCTTTTGGAAATTCTCCTTTAACAGATGGGTCTAAAAAGGATCTGTTAAAAAACGCGTCTGCTATTTCTCCCGCTTTCACATCCGCCGGATGGCTGCTTCTCGGATAGGACGGTGTCAAATTTAAAATGATGCCGATTTTTCCGTCCTGCTTCATCCCCTTGTAAGCCTGAATCGCACGTGCACTCGATAGCATCGTATGAAAACCGACCTGGACAGCCTCTTTAAAATCGACCTTGTTTGGATAATGGAAATCATATAAGTATCCGCCTTCTACGGGGACGATCGGTTCATTATGCGTGAACCATTTTTTCACCCGGTCTCCAAATAAACGAAAACACGTTCTCGCATAGTTTTCATAAGCGTCAACCGTTTCTCTGTTTACCCAGCCGCCGATTTTTTGAAGCTCCATCGGCATATCGAAATGAAACAAATTGACAAAAGGCTCTATTCCGTTCGCGATCAGCTCATCAATGACTCTCTTATAGAAATCTTCAGCTTTGGCATTGACCTCTCCTGTTCCATCCGGTATTAAACGCGACCAGGAAATCGACATCCGGAACGAGTTGTGGCCAAGCTCCTTCATCAGCCTGATATCTTCTTTATAATTGTCGTAAAATTGAGATGTCGCTGCGGGCCCGACATGATCAAAAAAGCGATGCGGTTCTTTTTCAAACCAGTAATCCCATATATTCTGCCCTTTTCCGTCTCTATCGGCGGCACCCTCCGTTTGTGTTGCTGAAGCGGATGACCCCCACCAAAAATCTTTTGGAAAACGATATTGTTCTGTTTGTGCCAAGTCTCTCTCCCCTTATGTCACATTTTGATACTGTTATCATTTTGCTGAGCAGCTGTTTCCTGGACAGCCTGTTCTTTTTCTTTTGCCAGATTTAATTTATCCATTGCTTTTAGGAACGGAAACCAAATCACGAAGACAATCAGCAGATTGACAAGCTGCATCACGCCCCCCATGATCGAGTTCGTCGCCATGATGCCATTAATGAATAAAGGAACCGTCCACGGCACCGTAACACCAGTCGGAGGCGGAACGAGCCCCGCTGACATGGCCAGATAGGTGACGAGCGTAACAACCATCGGCGCCAAAACCCAAGGCACAATAATGATCGGATTCATGACAATCGGAAGCCCGAAGATAATTGGTTCGTTTACGTTAAAAATACCGGGAGCAAGGCCAAGTTTTGATACTTGTTTCATCTGCCTGCTTTTCATGAATATGAGAATGGTAAAGACAATCGCAAGCGTCATCCCGGTTCCGCCCATGCCTACTGTATAAATCTCCATAAACGGTTTTGAAATAATATGAGGGATTTCTTTTCCCGCCGTGTAAGCAGAAAGGTTTTCTACCTGCAGTGTATTCCAAATCGGGTCCATCACGGAGTTGATAATAATCTGTCCGTGCAGCCCGAAAAACCAAAGGATTTGAATGAAAAACACGGCAATCAGCGTCGGAATGATACCGCTTCCAAGTCCGACAAGCGGAGCCTGAATCGCATGATAAATGACGTCGTGCATATTTGTTTTAAATAGCTGCGTCACCAGAACGTTAATCAGCAAAAACACGGTCAATGTAATAAATGCCGGAATAAGTGCGGCGAATGATTTTGCCACAGCAGGCGGAACACCCGCAGGCATTTTGATCGTCAGGTTTTTTTGAACGATTCTTCTGTAGACTTCAGCAGAAAGAAATGCCGTAATCATACCAAGAAACATCCCTTTTGCACCGAGACGATCGACCGGGATAACCCCTGTAATGGCATCCCCTGTTTCCGGTTGAACGATAAAAGGCGTTAAGAGCAAAAAGGACACCAAAGCGATCGCGCCCCCAAATACGGCTTCGACTTGATAGCTTTTTGACAGGTAATAGCCTATCCCGAACACGACAAAGACAGACATAATGCCCATAGTCGCCGTGGAGGCAATGCCGAATTGAGACTGAAACGATGTAAGCATTGACGCATTCATAATTTTGTTTAAGAACGGCAAGTTCGTTAACACCACAAAAATGGATCCGAATATCGTAAGCGGGAAGGCCAGCATAAACGCATCTCGCAGCACTTGCAAATAGCGGTTATTGTTTAACCTCCCTGCAATTGGAACAAGGAATTGGCTGATTTTCTCGAACACCCTATCCACCCCGATTTTTTATAGATTCTTTGTTTGAAAGAGATCAAGCAGTTCTTTCACTAATTCTTTCATGGTCAATGTTGACATCAGGTGATCCTCCGAATGCATGAGCAGCAAGGAGAAATCCGCCGCTTCCCCGCCTGATTCTTTCTGTATCATTTGAAAGTGAATGTCATGGGCCGCGGATAAATCCCGCTCCGCCTTGGCAATGAGGGCATCCGCCTCTTCCTTGTTCCCTTCCTTGTAGGCGCGCAGTGATTGTATGATGCAGCTGCGGGCATTCCCGCTGTGCAGGATAAGCTGAAAACTGATTTGTTCGTCTGTTAAATCCGTGATTTTTATGTGCTCCATTATTGATTCTCCATTAATGACACTGCCTGCTCATACGCTTTTTTGCCATCTGCCATTCCGTAGGCCATCATGTCAATAACTTCAACTCGAATATTGTATTGATCCGCCTCTTTTTGCAGTTCGCTTTTCAGAAAGCTCATTTGCGGTCCGATCAAAACGGCATCCGCTTTTCTCATGTCTTCTTTCGCCTTATCTTGGCCGACAGCCCAAATCTCTGCTTCCTCTCCGATGGATTGTGCGTATTCCTTCATTTTTGTCACCAATAAACTGGTGGACATTCCTGAACTGCACGCAAGTAATATTTTTTTCAACTGCTATCCCCCCTTGTGATTAAAACGCTTACAATCATTATTATAGTCATTATTTTTTAAATGTCTATACTTTTAAAAAATAAATATAATCATATATTGGTACAGTTCATCGCTTGTACATTTTTCTATGGAAGATTCATTCATAATGTGTTACACTCATCAACAGAAACGAATCAATTGAATAGCTATGATCACTTGTATAACCTCAATAATATGGTTTGAGGGTGTCTACCAGGAACCGTAAAATCCTGATTACAAAAATTGTTTATGACATTTTTTGTAATCAGGATTTTTTTATTTGTCAAAACATTTTAGTAAAGGAGTTTGTTATGAATTTTAAAGTTTTCCTGCTTGCAGCTTCTACAATTGCAGTCGGATTGGTTGAGTTAATTGTGGGAGGAATTCTTCCTCAGATCGCAAATGATTTAGATATTTCCATTGTCTCAGCCGGGCAGCTGATCAGTGTGTTTGCGCTTGGCTATGCAGTGTCAGGGCCGCTGCTTTTGGCATTGACTGCGAAGATTGAGCGCAAGCGTTTATATTTAATTTCCTTATTTGTTTTCTTCCTTAGCAATCTTGTGGCCTATTTCAGCCCTAATTTTGCCACGCTGATGGTGTCAAGGGTATTGGCTGCGATGAGTACGGGGCTGATTGTTGTGCTTTCCTTAACGATTGCCCCGAAAATTGTAGCGCCTGAATACAGAGCGCGCGCAATCGGCATTATTTTTATGGGATTCAGTTCTGCTATCGCATTAGGCGTGCCGCTCGGAATCTTAATCAGTGATTCCTTTGGATGGCGCATTTTATTCCTTGGCATTGGACTTTTGGCGCTAGTCTCCATGCTGGTTATTTCAATCTTCTTTGAAAAAATACCGACGGAAAAAATGATACCTTTCCGAGATCAGCTCAAGACGATAGGCAATCTGAAAATCGCGAGTTCACACCTTGTCACGATGTTTACTTTAGCGGGGCACTACACGCTATACGCCTACTTTGCGCCGTTTTTAGAAGAAACTCTTCACCTGGGCTCTTTCTGGGTCAGCATTTGTTATTTCCTTTTCGGGATATCTGCTGTGTGCGGAGGTCCTTTCGGAGGAGCGCTTTCTGACCGGCTTGGTTCGTTTAAGAGCATTTTGCTGGTGACCGGTTCCTTCGCCATCATTATGTTCTTACTGCCGCTGTCAACGTCATCTATGATTTTCTTTTTACCTGTCATGGTGATTTGGGGACTTCTGAGCTGGAGCCTCGCCCCGGCTCAGCAAAGCTATTTGATAGAAATTGCGCCAGATTCGTCTGACATTCAGCAAAGCTTTAATACGTCTGCTCTCCAAGTCGGAATTGCCCTTGGCTCAGCCATTGGCGGTGTTGTTTTGAATCAGACGGATAGTGTTGTCTCAACGGCCTGGTGCGGCGGATCGATTGTCATTATCGCTGTCCTGTTTGCCTTAATTTCTTTAACAAGACCTGTCCAGACAGCAAAAAAATCCTCCTTGTAAAAAGAGGATTTCAGATTGTTGACAAAATCCTAAAACGGTTTAGTTTTAGGATTTTGTCATCTTTTCAGCGTGGTTGAAAACCCTTGAAGTCTAGGAAAGGCGAGCATTGGAGCGGAGCGAATGTCCTAATTCGTGAGCACCAACGCACAGGCTTGACAACGAATGCTAGGGTTTGTCGACACGCTGAAAATCCTCCTTGTAAAAGGAGGATTTTTTATGATTTAGCTGAAAGCTCGTCTTCGGTGACCCATTTGTGGTTTTTCACTTTTTCACCGCTAGTTGTCGATGTATAGTCAACCATGTATACGGTTGTTTTTTCGGCGGAGTCGATCTCGGCTGTTGCTCCCTTCATGCCTTTCATATGAGAAGCCTCTAAGATCACCTGATCTCCGGGGTTTAAAGTTTTCTCTCCCGCATCTTTGATCTCTTCTTGGATCACCCATTTGTGATGATCTACACGCTGTCCTCCGTTTGTCGGAGTGTAAGAGACAACATACGCCGTTGTGTCATAGGCGCCTGTCACTGTAGCTTCGGCACCTTTCATGCCTTTCATATGAGATGCATTGATGATCACTTGGCTGCCTACTTTATATTTCGGATTTTTAGATTCCTGTAATCCCTCTGGTACGTCAGCTGATCCGGAATGGTCCATTTCTTCATGTGATGATGAATCTGAATGATTTTCATGTTTATTTTCTTTTGTGCTATTGTTATTGCCGCATGCTGATAAAACAAAAACAAGAGATAACATCAGGATTCCCAGTGCTTTTTTAGAGAGTTTCATGTTCATTCTCCTTTGCTTCATTTTTTACTGTTATTTTTGCCAGCAGACAATAAAACGAATAACTGCAAGCAAATATGTCCTTTCGATAATACTATACCCCCGAACGGTATGTAAATACGCTGATATTCTCATAAAACGATCCCACAGTTTGTCCTATTCCCCTTGATTTACATAGCCAAACATGAAAAAAGCCGCTGTCACGCGGCAACTAGTGATGCAACACTTTTATATACACACCTTTTTTTGCTTTTTGATAAGCCGCCTTCCCCATCTTTCTCACCTTTTCAGAAACGTCTGAGGCTTTGATCCATTCATCTTCATGAAAAATGGATGGATCGATGAGACGCATTTTCTTCTTTTGATGGAAATCGTACTGGATGTCATCTTCTTTTACTTGGATGCCGGGATGAATATGTTTAAGCAAGCTGATTACTTCTTCATGTTTTGATGCATGCAGAATGTGGAGTACCTCTTGATCCGTTTTTAGCAGATCTTCTGCGGATATGATATTGTGCCGCAGCGCAGCCTTCAACGTTCTTGCTAAGTATTCATAGCCATATACATTCACAGGATTCAAAAAGAAATCAATCACTTCCATGTAATACACCCCGACAAACCATTCGGCGGCTTCGATACCATCCGGAAACGTCTTTCCGTTTCTCACAATAAGATGATCTAAAAAGCTTTGCGCTTCGAGCAGGCTAATGTGTCCATATCGGTACATGTCGCGCAGCGTATAGTCTATCCGATCGGCACAAAGCTCCGGAGCGGGCTGTTCCAGCAATGTCCATCTCGTATCGTCTGATAAAAGTTCTTCGGCTTCATAACCGTGTTTTTTTAGAATACCCGGGATCTCAGAGTGAACAATGACTTGTTGAAAGATGTTTTCATGATAATCTTCCTCTTCATTTTCAAAGACAACATCGATTACATGAGAAAAAGCGGTGTGTGACACATCGTGGAGCAGGCCTGCAATCTGTTCCTCTATTGTTCCTCCAAGCTTTTTGATGAGGAGCATCACGCCGATGGAGTGCTCATACCGGGTCACATTCCACTTTTGATTGACTAAAAAGCTTGCTCCGCCTTGATAGATTCCTTTTAATCGTTGCACCGGCGAGCTTTTGATAAGCTCTTCCAGCACTCCGTCTATATGATGCCGCCCGTAAATGACATCGTTGATTTCCATACCGTCACCTCAATATTTATTTTCTTATCGTTATATATTGTATATTTAGATAATATTATTGAAAAGAATGGGATCGGCTCAGCTTTACTGCTGCAGGTTGAAAAGATGGCTAAAGCTTATCACAACGAACGATAATGTACCCGATGGCGTTTTATCAAAAGAGGGGCTATCAATTTGCCGCATTGTTTCCAAACGCAGTTGAAAAAGCGAGGCGGCTCAAACCGAAGAAAACGGCATTTTGATCCGGGATGAAATTCTTTTTTCAAAGGTAATTAATTAAACGAATAGGAGTTTATTATGTCCAGTCTTTATAAATACCCTCTCATTTTCACGGCATCCCTATTATTGGTTTTCTGCTTGATCTTTTTTTCGTATCAGCTTATTCATCATCTGCGATTGGAATATCCGAATTGGCGGGGAGAAAGCAAAGATCGGAATTGGGAAGCTGTTTTTACCAAAAATGAAGATGCCCTTAACGAATACAGCGGCAATCTTTATTGGATCGGTGATACGGCTAAAGCTGACAACACTTATGTGGAATCTCTGATTGTAAAAAAAGATGATGAGGTTCTGCTGAATTCTGATACAGAAATCCCCATCCGAGATTATTCCGGCGGCACTTCCCGCGATGGAAGCGCAAAAGAGAAGTCCGTTTCTTTTTTGGAGCGATTAGATGAACATGAGCTTGAAGGCCATGATATTACGGTTGAAGTGAAATGGAAGCAAGGTGATCATTATACTGCGAGTCAGTTTTCCCTTAATGAAAAGACCTTGTTTGATCATTAAATAAAAGCAGGGATTTTTATAGAGGTCCCTGCTTTCTTTTTGTAAATTGTCATATCTCCCAGTCTCTTGATCCCCCTTGTCCCCGGCATCCAGCTTTTCTATATGCTCATCCTCACTCAGCCTGAAGGACCCCCATTGTCCCCCACTCTCTTATTCTTGTAAATCTAATCTTTATAATCGATTAATACTTGCTTAACACTTAAAAAATATAATGGGGTTGTCATTGAGATCATATATTATAGGAGGTTATCCAGTTGAAAAAATTCCCGAAAAAATTACTGCCTATCGCGGTTTTATCATGTATTGCGTTCAGCAGCTTAGCCGGCGGCAGTGTGCCTGAAGCCAGCGCCAAGGAAAAGAAAAAGGGGAATCAAGACGAAATTAAGAATGTGATCGTACTGATTGGTGATGGTATGGGTGTGTCGTATACGTCCGCTTATCGTTACTTAAAGGATAATAAAAAGACAAAGTTTGTAGAGCCTACCGCTTTTGATCAATACCTTGTCGGCCAGCAAACGACTTACCCTGAAGATCCAGAACAAAACGTAACAGATTCTGCAGCTGCGGCAACGGCTATGTCAGCTGGAGTGAAAACATATAACAATGCGATTGCGGTGGATAACGACGGATCAGAGGTCAAGACGGTTCTTGAAGCAGCGAAAGAAAAAGGAAAATCAACAGGCCTTGTGGCTACTTCAGAAATTACACACGCCACTCCCGCCTCTTTCGGTTCCCACGATCACAGCCGGAAAAACATGAATTCGATTGCCGATGATTATTTTGATGAAATGGTAAACGGTAAGCACAAAATTGATGTGCTTCTTGGCGGAGGAAAAAGCAATTTTGACCGCAAGGACCGCAATTTAATCAAGGAATTCAAAAAAGCGGGTTACAGCTATGTGGATAACCGCAAGAGCATGCTTAGAAATAAAGACAGCCAAGTTCTCGGCCTATTCGCTGACGGCGGCCTGCCTAAAATGATGGACCGTACGAAGGATATCCCTTCATTAAAAGATATGACAAACACTGCGATTAAAAAATTAAGCAAGGATAAAGACGGTTTCTTCCTCATGGTGGAAGGCAGCCAGATTGACTGGGCGGGACATGACAATGATATCGTCGCCGCCATGAGTGAGATGGAAGACTTTGAACAAGCTTTTAAGGCGGCTATTGATTTCGCCAAAAAAGACAAACACACATTGGTTGTCGCAACGGCTGACCACTCCACAGGCGGATACTCAATCGGTGCGGACGGCATCTACAACTGGTTCAGTGAACCTATTAAAGCCGCAAAGCGCACACCTGATTTTATGGCAGAAAAAATCGCTGACGGCGCAGGTGTTGAAAAAACATTAAAAACGTATATTGACCAAAAGAAATTGGCTTTAACTAAATCAGAAATTCAATCTGTTGAAAAAGCCGCAAAAACGAAAGAAGTACTTGAAATCGATAACGCGATTGAGGAGATTTTCAATAAACGCTCCCACACTGGATGGACGACAGGCGGACATACCGGTGAAGATGTTCCCGTCTACGCGTACGGGCCGTCAAGCGATGATTTTGCAGGCCAAATTGATAATACTGAAATCGCGAAAAAAGTTTTCAGCGCTTTACAATACAAGATTAAGATTAACGATAAGTAAAAGAATACAAGGTGCCCCGTTGCTTGTATGAAGTAACGGGCTCTCTTTTTAATGGAGGAATCATGATGAGAGGAATTATTTCGATTGCTGTTTTTATCGTCATGCTTGCGGGCTGCTCATCAAACGTCAATACAGAAAAACAAAATGCGGGCGAGGAGCAAGCGGTAAAAGCCACACCGCAAAGCACGTCATCTCAAAAAGACAGCAGAGATGATTATCAGCCCAATTCACAAGTCACCGATGACCGATCTTTGATGAAGGCGGGCCAAACGTTTTCTGATGACAAGGGAAAAGCTGTTTTAAAGAATATCAAGCAAGTGAATCAAACCTATAAGATTGGCGACGTGGAGTTAACAGTAAAAGAAATGAAGCTGATCCACTTGCGCCCGGACTACAGCATGATTGATTATTTTCATGTATTAACACACGATGAAGAGTTTGATTTCGTTAAGGTCTTCGTTGACATCAAGAACACATCTTCAAAAAAAGTAAATGTTGCGCCGGTTGCCTTGATGAAAACAAATACAGGGGAAACCTTTGATTGGAACAAAGATATTTATCTTGAAGAGTTGAATGGCGAATTGGAAGGCGGAGCAGAAAAGTCCGGAAATCTCGGATTTATTGTAAATGCATCAAGAGGCCATGCTCATGATGAAGATGCTGATGATAAGAAGAAAGAAAAAGAGATCAAGTGGATCGAAATCACAACAAGTGACGTCTTTGACCACAACCATCAGAAAATCAGTGATGCTCAAAAGATCAAAATCGAGTTTTAAATGACGAACTCCCGTACCAGGTACGGGAGTTTGTTGTTTATTTGTTTTTTTGACCAATCAATTCATCAATCCGCTCCATCATTTCATCCATGTCCATACACTCTTGGAAGCTTTGATTGATTTTTTGAATGCCTTCCGTATATTGATCGTGATGCATAACCTCATCTACGCCCTGTTTTAATTTTTGTACATCGACGTCATCTTTAGAAATGACATAGCCTGCATGGAGTTCCGAGAGACGCTGCGCCACCATCGGCTGATCCTTGTCATGGGGCATTACAACCAGAGGCACATTGAAATGAATGCCTTCATTTACGCTGTTCATTCCGCCGTGTGTAATAAAAACATCAGCTTGCTCCAGCACTTCAAGCTGAGGGACATACGGGGCGATGATAAAGTTTTCCGGCGCCTGCTTTAGTTTGGTCAGATCCGCTTTTTCCCCGGCAGCGATGACGACTTTTCCGTTGAAGCCGGAAAATGCATCTATACAGTGATTGAAGAATTCTTCCGTATTGTCCAGAACAGTTCCCATTGAGATATAAATGACCTTTTCATCTTTTAACTGTTCAATCGGGAAATCTGTTTTTTCCGCTCTCTTTGGAAAGCTGGGACCGATAAACAGACAGTCATCCCCAAAGCGATCGCTTTCCGGCTGAAAATAACGGCTTGTATACACTACATTTAATTCCCCTTTATTGTTCATGAATTGCACCATGTTTTTCGGGGCAACACCGTACGTTTCTTTCATTTTTGCCAAAAGGTCTTCGCACTCTTGATCCAATTCAAGCGGCGCTCCGGATTCCGGATGCAGAGGCAGGATTTTCAGATGCTCTTCGCCAAACAGGAAGGACGCCGATGAAGAGACTCCAGGAATATCTAAGAAATCCCTCACCAATTCCCCCGCGCCGAATTTATCATAATAAACAAAATCAAATTGAATGCTCTTAGATAAGTCTTTCACAATATGTAAAATATCCAGCGAGGTTTTGATATGGATTTTAAGAAACTCAAGAATTCCATTGGGTGAAGCGATTTGAATAGGTGTTGTTCGCAGCAGATCCTGATGTAGATGGACAGTTGCTCCCGCCGCTTCTAATCGTTTTTTATATTTTTCAGTTGAAATATAATGGACGTCATACCCCTTTTCGGAAAATGCTTTTGTGATGCCTAAAGTAGGGTTCACATGGCCTTCCGCGGGGAAATTTAAAATCAATACTGTTTTCATTTTGACTACTCCCTCTCACACGCTTTGTTTGATCAGACTACTACTAATCGTAAAATGGGGACGGAACGCCATGCAAGGGACAAATGATTGAATTATTCTGCGTCTCTTGTCTAAAACCTGAAAAGACACCTGGCTTTGGTGTCTTTTTTTATACCTTTCTGATCGTAAAAAATTTCCGCAAGAGCCATGGGCCTGGCGTGAAACCCAAGGTTAACTGCCAAGCGCCTATAGCTTGCAATCCGTATTCCCGGACGATCAGCATTTTCCGGCTCATGCTTCTGACATCTTCAAACCATACCTCATGCGTCCGCCCTTCTTGATCACTGTACCGGTAAAAAGGTGATTGATATTCGGCTGAATATTGGATCGGCGTTTGGTACCTCATCGCTCTTTCGATTGCGTTTTGATTTGAAATGGCTGAAGCAACAGTTCCCGGCTGGTACGGGATGATCCAGTCGTACCCATAAAGAGGGACTCCGATGATGATTTTTCTGCGCGGCACCTGCGCAATCGCAAACTCAATGGTTCTCCTGATCTCAGTAATCGGCGCTACCGGGCCCGGCTCACTTCCTGCATGATGCCAATCATAAGCCATAATAAACATATAATCGACAACTGCTCCAATCCCTCCGTAATCGTAGCCTCTCAGCCATGGGATCTGATCGCTTGTTTTTGCCGGAACAGCTATCGTCAGCACATACCCTCCTGCCTGAAGGCGGTCTCTCAGCTGACGTAAAAACCCGGTAAATAGATCACGATCCGCGGCGCTTACCTGTTCAAAATCGATTGTCACCCCCCCATATCCTCTTGTGGAAACTAAATAATAAATATTGTTAACCAGATTGGTTCTCGCTGTCGGGTTGTTCAGGACTTGGTGAACGATCTCCGTACTGAAGCCTTCTGATGTGAGATTCGTGATCGTTGCCAGCGGTGTGACTCGTCTTTGCCATGTTGTCTCAATCGCGGCCTTATCATTTAATTGGTTTGCAATGTCGCCATTAGGTGCAATATGGTATTCGAAAATCGAAATCGAAGACGAGTATGGCGCAAAGTCATTAATTAACTCCCGATCGAGATCAGGATTTCGGAGCACATAAAAACTCAGCGTCCCCGCAATGTAATTTGAGATAGAAGGGATCGTTATTTTTGCTCCGACTTGCAAAGCATTTGGGCTGATGCCCGGGTTTGCGGCCCGCAGTCGCTCTAATGGAACAAACGCTTTTTCCGCAATGGCGGTCAGCGTGTCTCCCGGCTGCACTGTATATACATAAAGAGGGATTAGCAGAGCCTGCCCCGGCACGATATTCGTTTCGTCTAACCCATTCACACCCCGGATTTGATCAACAGCAGCATCGTATCTTCTGCCTATGGAAAACAAAGAATCACCAGGCCGGACGATATGGATAAACATGTGTAACCCCCATTATTCGTTAGTCAATCTATCATAAAATCTTATTACCATAATCCCTTATATATGTTAGTGAGCGCAAAAAAACCAAGGGGCAAGATTCCCCTTGGGACGGATCACACAATAATCAATTCTCTTTTCTTTCTTCAAGCAAATGCTTCAAGTGCTCACAGTCATGATTGAAATGAGCCTCCACATACTGTTTGGCTGCTTTTTTGTTTTTCTTTTTCACTTCTTCAAATATTTTGCGGTGTTCACTCAGTATCGTTTCTGCACGGTGGTCGCCAGTATAATTAAGGATTCTGCAAAAGTGAATCAGATCATTTACATGCTCAAGCAAATTGTTCAAATGTTTGTTATGGCTAAAATCGACAAGCAGCTCATGAAACTTTTGGTTTAAACTGATGATTTCCGTATCTTCCATTCCGTTGTGAATGGCTTTTTCTGTTTCTTCAAGCTGTTTTTCAAGAATGGCAAGCTCTTCCTCATCCGCTTCGTCTATGACTAACTCAACTGCCAGCTGCTCCAGCGGAATTCTGATTTTATAAATCTCATCTACATCTTTTGCCGTTAACGACGTAATAGAAAATCCATTTCGGTCATCTGCTTTTAACAAACCGTCTTTTTCAAGCAGCCGCATGGCTTCCCTTATTGGAGAGCGGCTGACACCAAAGCTTTTCGCCAGCTGGGTTTCGTTTATCCGTTCCCCCGGCTTAAAAGTTCCGTTGAAGATCATTTTTTTCAGTTGGTTATAAAATTGCAGGTAGTAAGGAGTCGGTTTGTCTAATTTAAAATCGTCCATATATAATACCTCTTTTGAATATATTCATGGGCTTTTCTTCATGAAAATCATATAACAGATGGTAATGGGAAGCAATAAACTGCCTTGTCAAATCTCAGAATTCGGGGTACGATATGTTTGCTGAACGACGGTCGACGGACTACTGACAACTGAAAAATCGGCATGTTTTTTCATCGTCAATAGAACACCATACCTCCGCCAGAATAGCACTTATTACATTTTTAGACCTTTTCAATGGAGGAAAAAATATGCTCATTATTCTTGTTATGTTTCTTCTCGGGATTATTTTAGGCTTTATAGGTGCCGGGGGTGCAGGCTTTGTCATTGCACTTTTAACTCTTCTTTTCCATGTTCCTATTCATACGGCTTTAGGCACTTCCCTCGCCGGGATGGCTTTCACCAGCTTATCAGGGGCATACAGCCACTATCGTGAAGGCAACATTCAAATGAAAATCGGCTTAATAGTCGGATGCTTTGCTGCGGTCGGCTCATTTTTCGGCGCCAAACTGACATCGTTCATTCCGGCTGATTTGCTTCATTATTTGACGGCGGGAATGTTGTTTTTATCAGCGATTCTCATTTTAATCAGATTGTTTCTTTTAAAAGAGAAGGCTCAAATGAATCAGAGCCATCTTTCAACGTATACGAGAGCGGTCATCTTAGGAATTGTTTCCGGCGTTCTTTCCGGCACATTCGGCATAGGGTCGGCGCCTTTTATTCAAATCGGTTTAATGATCATGCTGAACCTGTCTATTCGCCATTCTGTCGGAACGACGATGCTTGTGATCATTCCCCTCGCTGTAGGTGGAGGAATCGGATACATTACAGAAGGTTTTGTCGATTATATACTGCTGATCAAAGTCTTGGTCGGCACGATGTGCGGTGCCTATGTAGGTGCGAAATTCACCAACCTTATGCCAAAGGTGGTTCTGAAATCGGCCATCTTCTTGACTCCGGCGATTGCGGGCCTGCTGTTATTATTCTAACTAAAACAAAAAACCTGACGCCATGTCAGGTTTTTTGCTCCGCTCGTTCTTTCGTTAATCCAAAAAACGCCAGCGAGCCGATGACCGCTGTCACAAACATGATCGCTCCCATTGGAATGGCAGTCGTTTCATTAATGCCTACAAACGGGGAGACGATCGATCCGAGGAGAAGCGGCAGCATGCCGAGCAGCGCGCTTGCGCTTCCGGCTCGGTGCCCCTGCTTCTCCATGGCCAGCGTAAACGTGCTGGTCAAAACCATGCCAATTGTAATCATGTAAATGAAGATGGATATGACTAGTGTGGCCAGAGGGCCGTGAATCATGGTCATAGTCAAAAGCACAGCCGTCGCAATCATAGCTGTAATGACCGCTATGCGAAGCAGTTTTTTTTCATGGATGATTCCGCCAAAGCGCCCGATCATAAAGCTGCCCGATATAATCGCCAGGCCGTTAATGCCAAACAGAATACTAAACACCTGCGGCGACACCCCGTAAATACCCTGGTATACAAATGGGGTACCGGACACATATGCAAAGCTTCCTCCATGTATAAACCCAACAGTTAACGCGTACCCCATAAAGGACCGATCCTTCAGCAGGCTGCCCATCGTTTTGACAGATGTTCCGATTGAGCTTGGAATCCTTTTTTCCGGCGGCAGCGTTTCTTTTAGTCTAAATGCAATCAAAAGAACAAGTAAAAATCCGATGATCGTTAACAAGTGAAAAATCGTATGCCACGTTGCAAATGGCAAAAGCAAAATGGCGCCGCCTGTCATAGGTGCTACCATTGGCGCAACTGCTGTAATGACCATTAACAGTGAGAAAAATTTAGAAAGCTCTCTTCCGGTAAACACATCGCGGACGATGGCGCGAGACAGCACAAGCCCTGCTGAAGCTGTGAACCCCTGTAAAAAACGCGCAGCCACTAATGTTGTAATATTGGGCGACAGCGCACAAAACAGAGAAGATAGCGCAAATAAAAAAATACAGATTAATAGCGGCTTCCGTCTTCCCTGCGCATCACTGACCGGCCCGACAATCAGCTGGCCGATGGTAAGCCCGACCAGACAGGCTGTTAAACTTAACTGTACAAGTGAAGCGCTTGCTGATAAATCATTCGCGATTTCAGGAAAACTTGGCAAATACATATCGATATTAAGCGGGCCCAATATAGCAAGCATGCCGAGCAGAAACGCCAATGCCAAGCGTTCTTTTCCAGTTGGGTTTTGCAGCATGTTATCAAACCTTCCCTTCAACCTAGTCCCTTATGTAAGATGTCAACTTCAACGATAGATTGAAGCTATAAAAACATTTGTATATTGTATCATAACTTTCAGTCTGTGAAAGCCGCTTAAAGCTTGAACGAAAGACACAAAAAAATCAGGGTCTTCTGCCCTGATCAAGTAAGTGCCGATCCTCTTGTTTTATGCCCATAATCGCAAACCCGCCATAAGAAGAACGCCGGTGATCACAGTAATGGATAAACTTTTCGTTTTCATCGCAATCAAGAGAGTCGGGATCAAGATAACGGCTGCGGGCCAATTCAATTGAAGAGTATCATTTGACTGAATCATACAATCCTTTACGACAAGTGCTGTCAATATACAGACCGGCACATAGGAAAGCCACTTGAGCACGGGCTTCGGCAAAGTGATATTTCGAACAACTAAAAAGGGAATGACGCGGGGAATCATCGTGACCAGCGCACAGCCGATAATCACCATCAAGATGTATATATTGACACTCATTTATCCGTCACCACCCCGATTGTGGCTACGATAACCGTTGATATGATGACCGCAAGATGAGACGGCATAAAGAAAGAAAAAACAACCATGGCAATCACCATATAGATCATGAGTGATACATAATGTTTAAGCTTCGCCGGCACAACATGTTCCAGTTGAAGAACCAGCAGCGCTAAAAACATAGCCGTCACCGCAAAATCCAGTCCGAACGATTCCGGATCGGTAATCCACTTGCCAAAAACAGCCCCCGCCGCACAAGACAGCACCCAGCACGCATATGCTGTAAGATTTAAACCGAACATCCAGCGATCGTTAATGGGCTCGTTTTTGACAATCTTATTTGAAGCAACACCGAACGATTCATCTGTCACCATCATGCCGATACCTACATTTTTCGCCAGTGAATACTTTGAAAAATGAGGAGCAAGCGCGGCGCTTAATAGAAAATTCCGCAAATTCACAATAAACGTAGTCAGAATAATGGCGGACATCGGGCTGTTCGCCGCTAACAACGCACACATAATGAACTGGGCGCCGCCTGCAAAAACCAATCCTGACATTAACACAATTTCCATTACGCTTAAATGCGACGCAACCCCCACGATTCCGAGAGCCAAGCCTACACTGATGTAACCGATCAGCGTCGGAACACAATCTTGAAATCCTTGCAAGAATGTTGGCTCGTCAGTTTTTGTATGAGTCATTTCTTTTTCAGATATCATTCTGTCCTCCTCCTCGTCTAACATATTATACACACGTATGTTATAACTGACAACAGAATGTGATAACAGACTTCCATATGTTATAATAAAAGCGAATATGGACGTAAGGAGATACATGTATGGATGATATCCAAGCCATTATTGCAATGAATCTGGTCAAACTTAGAAAAAACAGAAACCTGACTCTTGATCAAGTTTCTGAATTAACGGGTGTCAGCAAAGCGATGCTCGGACAAATCGAAAAAGGAAAGTCCACCCCGACTGTCACTACACTATGGAAGATCGCAAACGGGCTTCAAGTCTCCTTTTCTGTATTTCTGAAAGAAGACAAGCCGATAGTTAGAAAAATTAATCTGAGGGATATTGAACCTGTTACAGATAATGAAGAAAACTACAGCGTCTACCCTTTTTTCCCCTACAATCCTGAAACAAAGTTTGAAATTTACGTTGTTGATCTGAAACCTGGATGTATTCATGAAGCAAAAACACATTTAGGAGAAGAATATCTTTTCATTAAAGAAGGCGAATTAACGGTTAATCTGCAGGGCCAGGAGCACATGCTCGCTTCAGGAGACGCCCTGCAGTTTACAGGGTCAACCCCGCACAGCTACATCAATTCTTCTGAAGACACGGCCAGCTTTTTTCTGCTGATGTTTTATCCTGAACCGCAAGAATAACCCAAAACCTCCCTTCACATCTGGGGGGTTTTTCAAATATGCAAATGGCTTGCAAGTTGAAATCAATCATTGTATATTAATTGATGAGTCAATCATTGATATATCAATTAATTATGTTGACAAGAAAGAAGGGATGGGTTTTGGCGTCATTTTGTTCAGAGGAAGCCGAGATTTTATATCAGCTGCAAGGCGTGAACAAGGTGATTGGCGTGAAGTTCGAGGCATGCACGGGTATCAGCCAATCTCGTTTGGAATTGCTGTCATTGCTTTATCATGCAGATGAGATCAGTCAAAGCGACCTTCAAAAGAAAGTAAATATTGATAGCGCCGCCGTCACTAGACACCTAAAACAGCTGGAAGCCAAAGGCATGGTCTCAAGACGGCGCAAACCTGAGGACAACCGCATCACCCTTGTTCGGTTAACAGATCGAGGAAGAGAGCGGATCGAGTCTTCTAAGCAAGAAAAGGAGCGTTTCATGAAGGAAATGCTCGCAAATGTAAGTGCAGACGAGCGCCGCCTGCTCATTGATGTGCTGGCGCGTATGCGTAACAACATAGACAATATCGAAGCTTAAGAGGAGTGTATCAACATGATCAAAACAAACGATTTTATGGAAATTATGAAAGGCCGCCGTTCTATTCGCAACTATGATCCGACGGTGAAAATCAGCAAAGAAGAGATGACAGCAATCTTAGAAGAATCAACAACGGCGCCATCTTCTGTCAACGCTCAGCCATGGCGTTTTCTCGTCATCGACAGCCCGGAAGGAAAAGAAAAGCTCGCACCGCTTGCAAGCTTCAACCAAACGCAAGTCACAACATCATCTGCTGTCATCGCTGTATTTGCAGACATGAACAATGCTGACTATCTAGAAGAAATCTATTCAAAAGCGGTGGAACTCGGTTATATGCCGCAGGAGGTAAAAGACAGACAAATCGCCGCGCTGACAGCTCATTTTGAAAAGCTTCCGGCGCAGGTGAACCGCGAAACGATCCTGATTGACGGCGGTCTCGTTTCAATGCAGCTGATGCTGACTGCACGCGCGCACGGCTACGATACAAACCCGATCGGCGGATACGATAAAGAAAACATCGCGGAAACCTTCGGATTAGATAAAGAACGTTATGTACCGGTCATGCTTCTTTCTATCGGAAAAGCAGCAGACGAAGGCTATGCTTCCTACCGTTTGCCAATTGATACAATTGCAGAATGGAAGTAAAACAAAGAGCCCAGACTCATTTCTGGGCTCTTTTCTCTATTATTCTTTGATTTTCTTCCTTCTAAATGGCCACCAGTTGCCTTCTCCAAAGGTCACGATGATTGCCGGCATAAAGAGCGGAAGAATGACGAGGCCGTAAAGCAACAGTCCGATAATGATAACACTTGCCACCTGCATCAGCGTATTGACGCCCGAGGGCATCATCGCCGCGAACGTGCCGGCCAAAATAATGGCCGCCGTAATAATGACTGATCCCATTTTGCTCATTGATCTGATGACACCTTGTTCAATGCCAAGGTGCACCTCTTCCTTAAATCGGTCAAGCAAGAAGATCGAATAATCTACGCCTAACGCGATCAAGATGACAAAGCTGAAGAATGGTACTGCCCAGCTGACGCCGGCATTTCCCAGGCCGTTCACAAAAATCAATTCTGTTATGGAGATCGACGTATAGTATGTCAGCAGCAATGACGCGATCATATAAATCGGCATGATCATCGAGCGGAATAAAATGGTTAATACAATAAACAGACCTATAATCATAATCACCATTGTTCTGGAGAAGTCCGTTGTGGACAGCTCTTTTAAGTCCGCATTCACGCTCGTGACCCCGCCGTATACGATCTGTGCGTCCTCGAGAGGAGTGCCGTCAACTTCGTTTGCTACAGCTTTTTTGATTTGGTTCATTGTTGTAATGGCCTGTTCTGAATAAGGATTAGAATCCAGGACGACGCTTAATTGCACGCCTTTGCCATCTGCAAATGAATATTGATCAATTGACTTCTTAAAGTCTTTATCTTTCATGACTTGATCAGGAATGAATATGCCTGTATCCCTTACGGTTGAGCTTTTGCTCATATCCTCTAACATATCACTGGAAGCTGTTATGCCGTCAGTGATTTTCGTCAGGCCATCATTTGCGCTCTTCACGCCTGCAGCCAGCTTCTTCAGGCTTTCTGTCAGCGTTCCGGCTTGTGCCTGCTGGCCTGAGAGCTGCTGGTCCGCTTGTTCAAGGCCGGTTTGAATCTGTCCAAGCTGTCCGCTGATTGCCGTAAGCTGCTGTACGGTCTGTACGGTCTGTGCGGTATTGCCGGTTTGGGAAATCTGTTTGCTCACAAGCTGCAGCTGCTGATTGATTTTGTCTAAACCGTCTGCCGCATCACCCAGTGAACCGCCGGAGCTGCTATTTGAGGCTGAGCCCGTTTGCCCCGCCATTTGATTCATTCCGTTTTCTATATCCGTTAAACCGCTCTGGACATCGGCAATTCCTTTACCCGTCTTATCCAGCCCGTCTGAAACCAAGCCTAGCTGTTTATCAATATATAAATCTTTGATTTTTTCTCCAGTCGGCTGCGTGATGGTCATGACAGAGTCCACATGATCGACTTTCTCAATCGCTTTGCTGACATTTCCGAGATAAGGGATTGTATCAGCTGTTGAGAGTTCTTTGTCTCCTTTCACGACAACATTGATCGGGAACGCTTTCCCTTCACCGAATCCATCTTTGATAGCCTCAAGAGCTTTTATTGATTTATAATCGCTGCTGATCTCTGCAGTCGAATCGAATGAAATCTGGTCATCATAGGTCAAGATGAACGGAAGCGTGATGATCACCGTAATGACAATAAACAGAAACGGACGCACAACCGAATGTCTGCCGAGAAACGCCCATAATTTATTATCACTGTGCGACAGCACTTTCTTAGAAGGCCAGAATAACTTTTCACCCAGTGTCACCATAAATAATGGCAGCAGTGTATAGAGGATGATCATTAAAATTCCCACACCGACTGCGACTCCTACTGCTGATTGGAAAATCGCAAACTTCGCAAAGCCTAACGCAGAAAACCCGATCAATACCGCAAATCCGCTGATAAATAAGGTTTTTCCCCCTGTACGATAAGCGATTAACGCCGCTTCTTTTTTTTCATGTCCATTTGCCAATTCTTCACGGAATCGGGTCAGAAGCAGTATGCAGTAATCTGTTCCGATGCCGAACAGGATGGCGACTAAGAAGGTTTGCGTAAACGTCGAGATAGGAAAATCAACATTGTACACGAGAATGCCCAATATGGATTGACTGATCAGATATGAAAACCCGACAACCACAATCGGGATAAAAGGCGTCACAACAGAGCGGAACACGATCAGCAGTAAACCGATGATCAAGCAGACTGTGATCACTTCCGTTTTCTTGAGCCCTTCCTCTGAACTGTGGGCGAAATCCTGATTGATGAGGGAGGCTCCCGTTATATATGCCGTCAAATCATCAGGGACGATTTTATACATGTCATCCGCGATTTTTTCCGCCTTTTTATCAGAACCTGTAATCGTGACAGGAACGAGGATGGTTTTCTTGTCTTTCGAGATTAATTGGTCTTTGACTTCTTTTTCCGCTGTAAGAGGAGACGTTACATCTTCTACACCGTCGATCTTTTTGACTTTATCGATCATTGTGCGGAGCTGATCTTCTGTCTCTTTTTTCAAAGCGTGGTCTAATGTAAAGACCATACTGATCAAATTATTGTCTTCTCCCGCTTGTTTTAAAATGGCATTTGCTTTTTCTGAAACAGCATCAGCGGGAAGCTGGGCCTGCCCCTTTTGATTCGCCAGCTCCGTTACGTTCGGAGAAAACAAACTCAGTATAACGGTAAGTGCTAATATAGAGGCTGCAATCGCCCACTTGAATTTGATGATTGCTCTCATTCGGCAGGATCTCCTCCTTTAAATTTGCTTTTTAGAATGGTGAATATCTCTATGATAGAGTGTAAGTGTTCCTCATCTATATCATCGATTAGCTCTTTAAGAGCGTTAAAGATGGCTGAATCTAATTTTCCCAGGATGTTTTCACCGCTGGCTGTGATGTGAATAAGCTTAGAGCGCTTATCACTTTTTGCCGGACAGTCATCCCATTCAACCAATCCTTTTTCAAGCAGCTTTTTCAGTCTGTTCGAAATCGCGCTCTTATGTACATTTTGATACATGGCCAGGCTGCCGGGAGAGGTTGGTCCTTTGACTTTTAAAATTTTTAACAGGTCCGCCTGTTCTCTGGAGATATGCTTGAAGACATCCTGATTGATTTCACGATGCACAAACTCTGTCCCTTCTAGTAATACTTCCACAAACAGGTTTATCGCCTGACATAGCTTTTGTTCATTCAACATCTTCCCCTCCTCATTATAGTTTAGACCTCTAAACTATATGATCAATGTCAATTAGTTTATTCCTCTAAACTAGGTCTGTCAACCTATTTTATTCACAAACACTCCACAAAGAACACCTGTTCGTGTACAATAGAATTATAAACACGAAGGGAGAAAATCCACATGCCAGATTTTCCACTACATTTTTATGAATATAACGTATGGGCTAATCAGCAAATATTCAACCGGTTAAAAGAGCTTCCAAAAGAGGTCTATCGCCAAGACATTCAAAGTGTGTTTCCGTCGATAGCCCATGTGTTGTCTCATATTTACCTCTCCGACCTCGGCTGGATTGAAGTGTTTTCCGGCAAAAGTATGAACGATGCTCTCGCATTAGCTGAACAGCTTAAAGAACAGACAGAGGCAAAAGAAATGGAGGAGATGGAAGCTCTGTTTCTGGAGTTATCCGAGCGCTACACATTATGTTTACAGCAAAACGAACAGATCGATAAACCCCTCCAGATTCAAAACCCCTCAGCCGGAATCATGCAAACGACTGTTTCCGAGCTGGTTCCTCACGTTGTTAATCACGGGACATACCACCGCGGCAATATCACAGCAATGCTGCGGCAGGCAGGATATGCATCCGCTCCGACAGATTATGGGCTCTACCTGTATTTGAAAAAAACAGAAATGGCATAAAACGACTGCGGCTCACTAAATGGAGCCGCTTTTTATAATGAATTTTTTCAAAAAACATTAAAATTTCTTTTCATTTACCTTTATAGTAAAAAAGATAGAAATTTTAGTGTTATAATAATCATTAAAAACGTATTGCTGACTCAAAACAATTTTCAATGGAGGAACACACAAAGTGACAGACGATATGACGAAAGATAATATAAATCAGCAAACCTTGGAGAGAGGCTTAAAAAACAGGCACATCCAGCTCATCGCCATCGGCGGTGCTATTGGGACGGGGTTATTTCTCGGCTCAGGAAAATCAATTCATTTTGCCGGCCCGTCCATTTTATTTGCCTACTTGATCACAGGAATCATTTGCTTTTTAATTATGAGATCTCTTGGTGAACTGCTGTTATCGAATTTGAACTATCACTCTTTTGTTGATTTTGTACAAGACTATTTAGGCGATATGGCAGCCTTTATCACCGGCTGGACATACTGGTTCTGCTGGATTTCCATTGCGATGGCAGATCTGACAGCCGTCGGGCTTTACACTCAATATTGGCTTCCGGGTGTGCCGCAATGGGTGCCCGGCTTAATCGCTCTGATTGTTTTAATGATTATGAACCTGGCAACTGTTAAGCTTTTTGGAGAATTAGAATTTTGGTTTGCTTTAATTAAAGTCATTGCCATTTTGGCGCTGATCGCTATCGGTCTTGTGATGATCTTTAAAGGGTTTCCCACTAGCTCAGGAGCCTCCAGTTTCACAAATCTCTGGAGCCACGGAGGTATGTTCCCGAATGGAATGCACGGGTTTATCCTCTCGTTCCAGATGGTTGTGTTTGCCTTTGTCGGCATTGAGCTGGTCGGACTTACAGCCGGTGAAACAGAAAACCCTGAAAAAGTCATCCCTAAGGCGATCAACAATATCCCTATCCGGGTGCTGCTTTTCTATATCGGTGCTCTTCTTGTCATTATGAGCATCTATCCTTGGAATGTTATCAATCCCAGCGAAAGCCCATTCGTACAGGTATTTGTCGCGGTCGGCATCGTCGCGGCAGCAAGTATTATTAACTTTGTTGTGTTGACATCCGCTGCTTCTGCATGCAACAGCGCTGTGTTCAGTACAAGCCGTATGATCTATTCCCTGGCGAAAGATAATAATGCGCCTGAATCAATGGCGAAACTGACTCCGCGTAAAGTACCCAGAAATGCGTTGTTCTTTTCAGCTATCGTGATTTTAATCGGTGTCACGCTAAACTACATCATGCCAGAAGGCGTATTCACCCTGATCACAAGCATTTCCACCGTCTGCTTTATCTACATTTGGGGTATTACGGTCATCTGCCATATGAAATACCGGAAAACAAGACCTGAATTAGCGAAAACAAATAAGTTTAAGCTTCCGCTTTATCCGTTTTCAAACTACCTGATTCTTGC
This sequence comes from Bacillus vallismortis, assembly GCF_040784915.1. Classification (GTDB taxonomy): domain Bacteria; phylum Bacillota; class Bacilli; order Bacillales; family Bacillaceae; genus Bacillus; species Bacillus subtilis_G. The sequence continues at coordinate 600,387 of NZ_CP160797.1, read as the reverse complement.
GTTTCTGGCGTTTATCATTGTTGTTTTAGCATTAGCTCAGGATACTCGAATTTCCTTATTTATCACGCCGGTTTGGTTTATTTTGCTGATTGTGGTTTATAAAGTGAGAAAAGCAAAGCATCAATAAGACTCGCAGCTCCTGCCTCAAAAATGAGAGCAGGAGTTTTTTGATGAAAAATATCCCAAATGGCCTTTGCTTTCGAATTTGAAGTTATGCTATAGTGTGTGTAATCAAAACAAGAAGGGATGATGGGTGGACAATGATTAACTAATCTTATTTTTACCGTTTGAAATCAATATTTCAAATCAGAAAAAATAGGATTAGTCTGCCCATTCTCTATATAGATGACACTGCTATTTATGAACAATAGCTTATTTGATCATGCACAGGCGCGGCTAATCCTTCCAACACATTTGGGAGGATTTTTTGATTCTCCCTTTAAAGCGAGGGATATGAATGAAAGAGATCGTAACATTAACAAATGTCAGCTATGAAGTGATGAATCTGACTGTTTTTAAAAACGTAAATGCCAGTGTTCATCAAGGAGATGTCATTGGGATTATCGGCAAAAATGGCGCTGGGAAATCGACGCTGCTTCACCTCATTCACAATGACTTAACCCCTGCACAAGGACAAATCCGAAGACTTCGGCAGGATTTAAAAATGTCGCTGGTAGAACAGGAAACCGCGTCATATTCCTTTGCGGATCAGACGCCTGCCGAAAAGAAATTACTGGAGAAATGGTGTGTGCCCGTTCGAAATTTCCATCAATTAAGCGGCGGCGAAAAACTGAAAGCACGGCTGGCAAAAGGATTTTCAGAGGATGCAGATCTTTTACTGTTAGATGAACCGACAAACCACCTTGATGAAAAAAGCCTGCAATTTCTCATTCAACAGCTGAAAAGCTATAGAGGCACTGTGATTCTTGTTTCTCACGATCGTTATTTTTTAGACGAATCCGCAACAAAAATATGGTCTCTCGAAGCTCAATCGCTGATTGAATTCAAAGGAAATTACTCTGGGTATATGAAGTTCCGGGAAAAGAAAAGACTCACCCAGCAGCGTGAATATGAAAAGCAGCAAAAAATGGTTGAACGAATTGAAGCACAAATGAATGAGCTGGCTTCATGGTCGGAAAAAGCGCACGCCCAATCGACGAAAAAGGAAGGATTTAAAGAATATCACCGTGTAAAAGCCAAGCGTAAGGATGCCCAAATGAAATCCAAGCGGAAGCGGCTTGAACAAGAGCTGGAAAAAGCAAAAGCGGAATCCGTTAAGCCAGAATATCATGTACACTTTTCAATTGATACAACCCATAAAACGGGAAAACATTTTTTAGAAGTTCGGCATGTAACGAAGGCTTTTGGCGAAAGGCTACTCTTTAAAAACGCACATTTTACGATTCAACACGGTGAAAAGGTTGCGATCATAGGCCCTAATGGCAGCGGAAAAACGACATTACTGAAAATCATTCTGGGACAGGAAACAGCTGAGGGAAGTGTATGGGTGTCGCCGTCTGCAAACATCGGCTATTTAACGCAGGAGGTGTTTGATTTGCCTTTAGAACAAACACCGGAAGAGTTATTTGAAAATGAAACATACGAAGCAAGGGGACACGTTCAAAATCTGATGAAGCACTTAGGTTTTACAGCTTCCCAATGGACTGAGCCGATCAAGCATATGAGTATGGGCGAGCGTGTAAAGATCAAACTGATGGCATATATCCTGGAGGAAAAAGACGTGCTGATTTTAGATGAGCCGACAAACCATCTCGACCTGCCGTCACGCGAACAGCTGGAAGAAACACTGTCACACTACAGCGGCACATTGCTGGCGGTGTCACATGACCGATACTTTCTCGAAAAAACAACCAACAGTAAACTCGTCATCTCGGACAATGACATCGAAAAGCAATTGAATGACGCTCCATCAGAAAGAAATGACCGAGAAGAACTTCGTTTAAAGCTTGAGACAGAAAGACAAGAAGTGCTGGGAAAGATCAGTTTTATGGCGCCAAATGATAAAGGATACAAAGAGCTTGATCAGGTTTTCAATGAACTTACGAAACGAATGAAAGAGCTGGATCAATAACGTTAAGGGATACCAAGGGCTGTTCGCTCTTGGTATTTTTCAAGCTTTCGCCTTCAGCCCTTGCCAAAAAATATCGAAGGAAATCTCTAAAGATCGCTCAAATGATTGTTTATTCTCGTAAACCAGCTGAATGTTCAGCCCATCGAAAAGAGTGATAAAGGCTATCGCACACTTTTCGGGCGGACAGGTGATGCCCGCTTCTTTAAAAACAAGTGCAACTCGGCTTTTCAAAGCATGCAGAAACAGCAGATACTGGGCTGAAATAAAATCACTTACTTCAACAGGAGCCTTAAACGACATCGCCTGCAAAAAGGCTACATTGGGCATGGCATGAAAGCGCGCCTGTGTTTCTTTTAAAAAAGCATATATAAGATTTTTGGCTGGCATATGCATTCGGGATTCAAAAAAATCATTGATAAACGCTACTTCTTCTTCAACAATCTCGGGGTATACTTCCATCAACAGATCCTTTTTTGACGAGAAATGGTAGGACAGAGATTGTTTCCGAATCCCCAGTTCTTTTGCAATATGCGCCATTTTGACTCCCTCGTAGCCAAGCTCATTAAATTGGCGAACGGCTGTGCGTTTTATATTCTCACGGGTCACTATTCTGCCCTCCCCTAATTATTTAAATCCGTTTTCTCTTTTCTCTTGGAATAGATAAATAAAATATATAATAAAAGAAACAGCAGGTACACCAAAATGGAAACGATATAAATCTCCCGGTAAGAATAGATCGTTGCCACTACACCTAATAACAACGAGCCTCCGCCAATTCCCATATCAAAAAAATTAAAGAATGTCCCCATAGCATCCTCATGTTCATGCTCTTCAACTAGATTAATACACCATGTCTGGATAGCCGGAAATATAGAACCAAATCCAAACCCGTAACATATCGCCGCAGCAAAAAACATAGCATCGGTTTGGGCAAGATACAGTATGGATAGCCCTGCTAAAGAGAATATTGAGGCGGGGATAAGGACAGCAGCCGCCCCAAACCGGTCAAACATTTTCCCAGAGATCAGGCGTATAAAAAAACTGGCGGCCGCAATCAGAAAGAAAAACATTCCGACACTTCGGAAACCCTTTTCCAGCGCATAGAGTGAAAAGAAGGACATGATCGCAGATGCAGCAATTCCGACTAGTAATATGAGAAACGAAGGAAACCGCACACGTTTTTCTAACACCTTGACCTTTACCATTCCCTTTTCAGCCGCGTCTTTTCCTTCAGACCGCCTCCGCACAAATACAGCCATTAGCACAGCCAGTAATAGAATAGACATCCCGCCTAGAAAAAGTCTCTGAAAATCATAAAGCTCCAGTGCCACGATACCAATCATCGGTCCAATCGAAACCGCAATTGTTTCGCCTACCCCAAAATATCCAATCCCCTCACCTCGGCGCTCCTTCGGAATAATTTCTGCGGCAATCGTCGCAAAATAAGTAGTTGCTAATCCAAAACCGGCACCATGTATGAAGCGAATGAGCAATAGGACGCTCACATCTGACGCAAGATAATATGCACCGGTCGAGCAGGCACTGATAACAATTCCAAATATAAGTAAATATTTTTTGTTAAATCGTTTAGCCAAAACCCCTGCAAAAGGACGTATGGCAATGGCAGATATCATAAAAATACCTGTAACCAACCCGACTTGCTTTGCCCCACCCCCTAAAGCAGTAACAAACAAAGGCAATGTCGGCAATAACATTTCAAACACCATAAATAAAAATGCATTTGAAAGCGTGACAATAATAAATGATAATGACCACATTTTTGCAGTGTGTATTTTTTTCGCCTGTAACTCCATCAGTTCTTCTCCTTTTCTTTTGATCTATCACACTCACTTTATCTGACCACAGTCAGATTGTAAACTTTAAATCTTAAAAAATTTGTGATAAACATTTGTTTTTAATTATTTCTCTCTAAAAAAACTGACAATAGTCAGATTCGTTCAAATGAACTAAAATTAGTCGTTACATCCGAAGAGCTCCATAGAATGTTGACAATTTCACCTCATTACATAAAAAAGAACAGCACACGCTGTCCTTTTTTCTTAATATTTTCAAACATCAAAACCCTTGATCTAACGAACCAAAATTCCCAATTCATGTAAAATGGATACAAAAAAGAAGGTAAATAACAGAAGGAGACAGAAGAATCAATCAAACAACCAAAGTGAGGATGGATCATATGACTGAAGACTTTTATTGTGATGAAGTATTTAGCGGCAAAACGAAAGTACATAAGGTTCTAGAGACAGATAACGTATTGGCTTACTACCATACGAAGCCTTTTTATCCAGTCCATATTGTGGCTGTCCCCAAGAAGCATATCTCCTCGTTCTTGAATTAATGGATGTCATTCAAAAGGTCGCTTCCATGGTGACGGAAGAAAAAGGCGCATGCCGTGTGATCACCAATTTAGGAGCTTACCAGGACTCTAAACATTTACATTGGCATATTGTGTTTGGAGAACCGCTTAAGTAAGCGGCTTTGGTCCGTGCAGCTGTTTCCGCATACGTATATTGGTCATGGCATAGCCCATCTTCTGATAAAGATGGACGGCTGTCTCGTTGTGCGCAAACACATGAAGAGCAAGTCTTTCCGCACCAAGCTTTCTTGCTCTTTCATCCAGCGTTTGAAGCGCCGATTGAGCCAGCCCTTTTCCGCGAAATGCTTCATACAATCCAAAGGAATAGATAAACGCTTCCTTCTGCGGATGGTGCGGATCAGCATACAGCCAGAGCCAGCCCACCCCTTCCCCTTGTTCATTTGTGATGTTCCAAAAGAAATGATTACTGCTGTTTCGTCCATTCGGAATCATTTTCTCATATGCCTGCTCCGATTTCTCAAACGCCTCTTTTTCCGTCCAAGTTCCCGACGCTATGTTTTGCTTCGCATAATTTTGCACGGATATCCCGCGAAATGCCTCGAACTCTTCCACAGTCATGTCTTCCAAGGTTAACGTCATTCTGTATTCCTCCTTATAAAAAAAGTCCAGCTGGTGCCGGACAATCACTGCGTACAAATAAAAAATAAGCCGTTATAAGCCTCTGACTCTCTATCATTCGATAAGAGAAATCAATTTCCTGCAAATCAAAATAAAAGACTTTTTAAACATTACATGAGCTCCCGAATAATGATCATGATAGAAGCAATCAAACAAATCATCGCAGGCATCGTCATGAGAACCGATTGACGCGCTCGAAACATGTGCGCATGAACCGCTCCCGCCATGAGAACGATAAACAGCACGCCTGCCCCCAACGCTGCATACCGATTCCAAATTCCCGCTGTCATGGCAAGTGCCCCGGCTATTTCCAGAATGCCAGTAACAGTCAGAAACCATAATGGATATTGATAATGCCGCCAGTGCTCAACTTGAAAGGGAACGCGGAACACCTTTATGATGCCTCCCGCGAGCATAAAAACTGCCAAACTGGCTTTCATAATCATAGATATCATCTTACGTCACGCCCGTTCGGAAGCATCCCGTATATTAAAAGATTCACAACCTGTGCGGCGAGACTTGCCGGATCTTTGATACCGGTTAACAAAAATGAATCGGTTAAATGTACAATCATGCCGATCAAACACTCAGCGACCGTTTCCATGTCCAATTCGGAGTGAAAATACCCCAGCCGTTGTTCTGCTTCTAAGTTCTCTTTCAAAACCATCGCCAAGTCTTTTTTCATTTGTTTCGCTTCTGGGTTCAGAAAAAAGCCGATCTTGGTTACATCCTTGTCCTCAGCCAGACATTGAAAAACAGTTTCCACAGCGGGCAGTACCCGTTTTGACACATCTTTCGTATTTAATCCGTTTTCCAGAAGAAGTGACTCTGTCAGCTTTTTTACACGAGAGTGAAAATCGGTGATTAACTCCTCAAAAATGGCTTCTTTGCTTTGAAAGTACAGATAAAAAGAAGGCTGCGTCAGTCCGGCTCTTTTCACAATGTCACTTACTTTCGTCTCATGAAATCCCCGACTCGCAAAATCATTGGCAGCTGCTTTGAGTAATCGTTTCCGGCTTTCTTCCCCTTTACGTCCTTTTTTGCTTTTCAACTAGGATCATCCTCCACAAAAAGATACTCAAAAGTAATATTATTTATGAGTATTATTTCATGCCATTGGATTTTATGTCAATGAATTTCAAACTGCCAACTTTCTTTATTCAAGGGTTTTGCTTGCAATGCATGATTTCTTTATCTTTGAAACAGCCATCCCGTTACCGATCGAAATCAGCAGGAATCTAGCTGAGGATCTGAGCAATTGCCGTTTCGATGATTGTCTCTGATCAATTGCTGTTGAAATTGAGTTTTGATGACATAACACATGTGTTCAGTCTTTAAAACAGGCATAGAGGGCGGCATGACATTGTCCCCTTTCAAAGAACAAAAACCCCCTTAAAGGGGGCTTGCGTAAACTTTATTCATCTTGATATAACCGATAAACCCTTTTCAGCCTTTCTTCAAGCTGTTCAAAATGAACAAAACGGGCTTCTCTCAAAAACTCAGTCCCATCAATGAACAAAAGAAGCACAGGGACAGTGAAGACTGAAAATCTGCCGGCGACCTCTTCTACATCGTCAGCATTGATATGCCCCAATGTGATATTTGGAAACTGCCCCAATAATATTCTGAGCTGCGGCAGAACTGCGTGACATACTGTGCAGCCGGGTCTTGATATATAGATAAAACTGAATTGATGCTGTGTAATAAAATTCTCTATAGCATCTAATGAATGTAATTCTGTCATCTCTTTCATCAAATTACTCCTTCAAATTGGCCTGTCTTTCATGACCAAGCTCATTGATACGTATCACTCACTATACACATTTATATTTTTTATATCCGCTTTTTTGCTTTACGGTGTACCCGCAAGTTTGCTTGAAAATCCCAAAACAAAAGAACAGTTACCGCTTGCCAGTAACTGTTCTTACATACTTGCGTATTAAAAATGCAAAGCGTAAGCCCCTGAACCGATGAGTGCAACTCCGATGGAGACTGCAATCAGTACCAAGTTATATTCAAAACCGCCTGCGCCATTCGCAAATCCTTTCGCTCCATGGACTTTTACGATGGCACCTAACATAATAATCGTGATGATAGCAGCTCCAAGCGGGAGGAATACACCTAAAATAAATAGAATTCCGCTTACTAATTCCCCAAGACCTGATAAAGCGGCCGCGACGTTACCTGGTTTAACCCCAATTGACTCGAACCATTGTCCGGTTCCTTTAATCCCGTATCCGCCAAACCAGCCGAATAATTTTTGTGATCCATAAAACAGAAACACCACACCAATCATAATACGAATAAGCAAAAGTCCTGCATCTTCCATTTTTATCTCTCCTTATTTTTGATGTAACATGATGTGCTGAAAGGCAGCAGTCTGATTTCTTGCCTCCAGTACCGTCCAGCAATCATCTATTGACTATATGTCTTTTTATTTTTCTTCATGCGTCAGCATTCAATAAAATCAATCTAACTCTCTCACTTCAAACGGCAGCAGCCCTTGTTCAATTTGTGTGCGATGCGGTTCATATTGCACAGGCAGCATCAATTTTCCGCCCATTGTTTCTTGTGATTCATCATGTGCAAAGCCCGGAGGATCAGTTGCGATTTCAAACAGGATTTCTCCATGTTCTCTGAAGTAAATAGCATTAAAATAGTTTCTATCCTGAACAGGAGTCACACCATAACCGTGAGACGCAATATATCTTTGCCAATCTAATTGATCTTCGTCATCGTTAGCCCGCCAAGCAATGTGATGTACCGTGCCTGCTCCCATTTGTCCGCGGCCAATAGGCGTTAATTTAAGGTCAATCACATTTCCGATATCACCGGCAGAACGATAACGAATGAAGTCTCCTTCCTTGCCGACTCGTTCCAGCCCCATAATGTTTTCTAGCAGTTCACCTGTTTTTTCAGGCTGTGCTGATAACAGGGTTGCACCTCCGAAACCTTTAATGGCAACCTCAGGTGTTACATCTCCGAAAGTCCAAGTATTGGCTTCTCCTTCTTCTCTTTCCACAATTTCTAAATGCAGGCCATGCGGATCATCAAATTCTACATACTGTTCTCCAAAACGCTCGATTTTTGTGTATGGAACGTTGAATTTTTCAAGTCTCTTTTCCCAAAAAGCCATAGCCCCCTTCGGCACGACGTAAGAAGTTACGCCTACTTGACCGTCTCCAATGATGCCTTGGCGGGCCCCCACCCACGGGAAGAAGGTGATGATGGTTCCCGGCTTCCCGCCTTCATTCCCAAAATAAAGATGATACGTACCTGGATCATCAAAATTGACGGTTTTCTTGACCAATCGAAGCCCCAGCACTCCTGCGTAGAAATCTGCGTTCTCTTGAGGGTGACCGACAATTGCTGTAATATGATGGATTCCCATCGTTTTTTTAGCCATATTTATCCGCTCCTTTACGTTTATTATTTAGATATACTCAACAAACTCATTCACAGGCTTCCGGTATCCGCGCGGCCTCCTGCTCTCTGTTTTTTCTTTCCCAATTGTCATCATCATGACAACTTCAAATTGGTCATCTATATCCAAAATCCGTTTCACGGCTTCAGCATCAAACCCGATCATAGGGCAGGTATCCCAGCCTTTTTCCTTAGCACTCAGCATAAACATCATCGCAGAAAGTGAAGCATTCCTTATCGCCTCGTCTCTCTTAAATGGTTCTCCCCTGTTTTCATAAAACGAAACGGTATCTTGAACCATGTGATCATACTCTTGCTTATTTAATACCCCCAACACCTTTAATCCTTCATAGATATCAGACGCTTGATGATATGCCTGCTTATCCCCCAATACCAAAAGAACCGCAGATGAGCTAAACACTTTATATTGTCCGTTTGCCGCCTGCTTCAGCTTTTCTTTCACATCCGGGTCAAGCACCGTCACATATTTTGTATGCTGCAAATTAAAAGCTGATGGAGCCAATGAAACCAATTCAAACATCTCATTGAGTTCTTCTTTTGTGATTGGATGATCTGGAAGGAAGTTGCTTGCAGATCTTCTTTCATGGACTAGCTGTGAAAATTCAGCCATTTACGATACACCTCTTTTTATCTCGAATTCGAGATATTATTTTATAAAAAAACACTTTGCATATCATTTAAAAGAACAGACAATGCTTGTGACATCTCTTCATTATTCAACAACACTCAGGTTTGCACTTGATCGTTAATTATTTATCTCGAATTAAAATATCTTGAATATGAGATAATAATAAAATACAGATGGTCTAATGTCAACAGGTTTTTAAAAATCAGGTGGGGATTTTTCACTGAAGCAAAATTTTAATTGATGCTAATCACAGCTTGTTACACAATAACGCATTGGTTTTCTCTGTTAGCTTTTAGCCCGGCTCCAACTTTTTTTCTGCCACCTTATTTATTAGTAAACAGGAAACAACGTTGCTATAGACCCACTCGAAATTCAGTTGGTATGATAAGCGAAGTGATTTCACAAGAAAGGGTACGTTGAGTGAATAACAAGCACTCCTATTTTTTGTGCAGTTTTACAGGAGGAAAAAATGGCAAGTGAAAGAGAACAAATAAGCAAAAAAGTTGCTTTGATTGCATTAATAGCCAATCTGATCTTAATGGCCGGAAAGGTCTTTTTTGGCCTTATAGGCGATAGTGATGCCGTTTTTGCAGACGGTATACATTCCGCAGCGGATGTCGTTGCTTCGATTGCTGTTCTGGCAGTGATCGGTATTTCCAATAAACCGCCTGATCAAGACCATCCGTTTGGTCATGGAAAAGCTGAAGTCATTAGTGAGGCGATTGTAGGAATTATCTTAGTGATCGTATCCGTTTATATCCTAATAGAAGCGATTCTGTCCTTTGTTGAAGGGCCAAGCGTTCCACAATACAGCGCATTGTTTGCAGCTCTGATTTCATACGCAGCTAAGCAGATCTTATATCGTTATTCCATCAAGGAGGGGGAAAAATGGAACAGTAAAGCGATTATAGCGATTGCATACGATCATAAAGGCGATATCGTTGCCTCTCTCGCCGCTTTTATCGGCGTCCTATTGGCGATTATCGGGAACACCTGCGGATGGACTTATCTGTTGTACGCCGATGCAATTGCCAGTGCGATCGTGGCTTACCTCATTTTTAAAATTTCAATGGAATTAATCAGGCCGTCTGTTGATGTTCTCATGGAGAAAAGTGTTGATCCCAAGCTGATAGCGGAATATAAAGCGATTATTTTTGAATGTGATCAAGTAAAACGAATCGATAGAATCCGCGCGAGAGAACATGGCCACTATAAATTGCTTGATGTGCGTTTATCTTTAGATCATGATTTGACGATTAAGCAGGGACACGATATTGCCCGCGAAATCCGAAATGAAATCAAAAGACAGTTTCCAGATGTGGAAGAAGTGCTCATCCATGTGAACCCCTATTTTGAAGAGTAGAAAAGCTTCTTTCATAAAGGAGCCAGGCTGGCGAGGTTTTCTCGACAGCCTTTTTTGAATTTCAACCATACAATATATCGGATTGATATCTATCCTCAGCCCCTAACCTGATTTTGCCGCAAACTTTACCTTTAGGCCTCTGCCATCATATATAATGTGGGATATATATAAAGAGTTCACCAATCAAAGAACAGAAAGGTTGATAGAATGAAGAAATTTTTTTCGATTGGAGAAGTTTCAAAGTTATTCAATGTGAAAATCTCTGCTCTTAGGTATTATGATGAAATCGGTCTTTTGAAACCGGAATATAAAGACGAGCAAACAAACTATAGATACTATTCCACCCAACAGTTTGAGCGGCTGGATACCATCAAGTATTTGAGGGCTTTAGGCCTGCCAATCAATAAACTTCTTCACTTTTATAATTCTCAAAATACAAACACTCTGATTCATATACTGAAAAGCCAGCAGACTGAAATTGATCGCAAAAAGAGAGAATTGGAACGCATTGAGAAAAAGATCTCCCGCCGCATCATCCAAATAGAAGATGCCGTTCACACGCCGTTAGATCACATTTCAAAAATCAAACTTCCCGCCTTACGTGTGGCTTATTTAGAGCATGAGTATATTCTCGGCCATGATATCGAACATTCATTAGCAGAATTGAGAACCCGCCTGAATGTAAACGAGGATATCTTTATAGGCAAGATCGGTTTATCCATTTCAGCAGCACATGTAAAAGCAAATCAGTTTGACAAATATTCCAGTATATTCATGATTCTTGAAGATGAAAGTGAAAACACTTTATCAGAAACCATTTTCCCTTCAAGAGAATATCTGCAAATGAGGTTTAAAGGATCACATCCAGAAGCCGAACCCTATTACAAAAAGTTGCTGGCATACATGAAAGAACATCATTATGAGGTAGCAGCCGACTCAATTGAAATTACACTCATTGATTATGGAATTACGAATAATCTAGACAACTATGTGACTGAAATCCTCTTGCCAATCAAATCAATCTCATGAATATGTTTTCAATCTCCCTTGACTCTCTACTAACTTGAGGGTTTATTTTTTATACAGGAAGCGTTATTGGAGGAGAAAACTTATGTTTGGAACCATTTTTAACACAGTTATGATCATTGCAGGAAGCGTCATCGGAGGGATATTTAAAAAAGGCATTAAAGGCGAATACCAGGATATCCTGATGCAGGCAATGGGGTTCGCTGCTGTCGGGCTGGGGATCAATGCCCTTACACAGCATTTGCCTGATAGTAAATACCCCATTCTTTTTATCGTAAGTTTAGCCCTTGGAGGTTTGCTTGGCCAAATCATCAACCTGGAATTACGGTTCAACAAGCTGGTGAACAGATTCTCTAAAAGCAATTTAGCGGAAGGTTTATCAACTGCGATCTTATTATTTTGTATAGGTTCGCTGTCAATATTGGGCCCTGTTGAAGCCGCGCTGAATGAAAATTATACGTACCTCCTGACAAACGGTATGTTAGATGGGATTACCTCCATTGTGCTCGCTTCGACTTTTGGATTTGGAATAGCAGCTGCTGCCATTGTGTTATTTGCCTGGCAGGGCTCCATCTATTTATTTGCTAAAGTAATGGAGAGCGCAATCAATACAGACCTTATAAACGAAATCACAATTGTGGGAGGTATACTCATCCTCAGCTCAGGGTTAAGCATTCTGGGAATCAAGAAATTTAAAACGCTGAATCTGCTGCCCTCCCTATTGATCCCGCCTGTTGTCATTTTCGTGATTCATGTATTTGGATTGCGGTTTTAATGACAGGATTTAAAGTCACACTTAAAGGAAGGAGATTCATATGCTGTTTCATGGCTTGACTCTCTCTTTCTTTTAAGTTTGACGGTTGAATAAAACTGAATCTCCTTTTTTCAGCTCTGGCAGCAATGTTTTCAGCTCAATTAAGTCATGGATGACAAAGTCAGCTTGAGCAAGTTCCTCTTCCTGTGCAAAATCAAAATGGCATCCTATGGCCATCAAACCATTATCTTTAGCCGCATTTATGTCAACTGCCGCCTGCTGAATGCCGTATTTTTTCAGGATAGTGTTTACTAAATCGCCTTTATTCAGTGTATGTATTTGTTGAATACTAAACGTTTCAGTCACCCACCTGTCCAACTGATAAAAACTCACAATTGCTTTGAGGTATTCTATTAAGCCATTACTTGCTATAAAAATTGAATAATTGTTGTCTCTCAAATAACTGAATATCTCTTCAACGTGAGGATATAATGCGCCTTTCCCTTGGTTGATATTAGCTATTGACCTTTCTAAAAAATAAGCATCTATCTTTTCTCTTATTCGTTGGATGATGCGGCAACAACATCTTCCACACTTTAGGAAAAGGAACACCCATGATCTCCCTGTATTTCTCAATAGGGGTTGCTGTATCCCATTGGCCAAGTGACCTTAAATAATCGAAAGCATCATCTAATGATCATTCTAAAATTGTATTAGTTTGAAACAACGTTCCATCCATATCGAAAAAGAGTGATTCCACCAGATTGACTTCTCCTTTTTCTCACGACTTTATCTTCTAAATCTTACCACGAAATAGGATCATTTTAGCTTTTAAAAAAAGAAAGGTAAAATCACAGTTTATATGTAAAAAAACAGCCATATCACATAACATCAGCAATATGTGATATGGCGATCATCAAATCATTTCTTAAGGTCTATTCTTTATAATTCAGCAATCTTAGCGCATTTAAAATCACAATCAAAGCGGCACCTGTATCACTCAATACAGCAAGCCAAAGTGTTAGCCAGCCAGGAAAGATGAAAATCAATGCTATGACTTTAATCATGATGGAGAACCAAATATTTTGTTTAATGATAGCTAAAGCCTTTTTGCTTACCTTCATCGTATGGGAAAGTTTATCAAGGTGATCGGCCATTAAAATAATATCTGCTGTCTCCATTGCAGTGTCGGTTCCCGCACCGCCCATAGCAATACCCAAATCTGCTGCTGCGAGTGCCGGCGCATCATTTATACCGTCTCCCACCATTGCTGCCTTATGGCCTTCTTTTTGTAATGTCTTGATAGCCTCTACTTTTTCTTCCGGCATTAATTCTGCAAAATAACGATCGACATTAGCTTCTGAAGCAATCACTTTTGCGGTTCCTTCATTATCTCCGGTCAACATGACTGTCTGTTTGACTCCGCTTTGTTTTAACGCTTGTAAAGCTGAAGCTGACGTTTTCCGTATTGTGTCAGAAACAGCGATCATCCCGATGATTTGATTTTGGGTTCCGATTATAACGGCTGTCCTGCCTTTGTTCTGCTGTTCTTGAATATATTTTTTCGCATCCTTTACATCCGCATTCATTTGTTCAAATAGCTTTAAATTGCCTGCGTAAAAAATCTCTCCTTGGATGGCCGCTTGAACGCCTTTTCCTACGATATTCTTGAATAACTCGCCCTGTTGAGGCTGGATTCCTTTTTCATTGGCGTAATCAACGATTGATTTAGCAATAGGATGTGCAGAGTAATCCTCTAATGTAAAAGCGATCGATAGCAATTCTTCCTCAGATAGGTGTAAAGCCTTAATGTCAGATACGTTAGGCTTTCCCTCGGTTAATGTTCCTGTTTTATCAAATGCCACAGCAGAAATGGCCCCAGCGGTTTCCAAAAATGTTCCGCCTTTTATTAAAACGCCATGCTTTGCAGCGTTACCGATAGCTGATACGATGGCAACAGGCGTAGAAATCACTAAAGCACAAGGACAAGCTACAACGAGAAGTTCAAGCCCTTTGTAAAACCACCCGTCCCAAGTGCCAAATCCAATGAGTGGAGGAAACACCATAATCGCCAATGCAAGAATAAACACAACTGGTGTATAAATACTTGCGAATTTATCTATAAAGGCTTCTGTTGGCGCTTTTTGTTCTTGCGCTTCTTCAACCAAGTGTATAATATTGGAAATGGTTGTATCCTCAATCAACTTCGTGACCTTGATTTCAAGGGAACCATGTTCATTGATAGTCCCAGCATATACGGCATCTCCAATTTGCTTATCTACGGGGATGGATTCTCCTGTTATCGGAGCCTGGTTGACACTGGATTCGCCCCGGGTGATTTCACCATCTAATGGAATCTTATCACCTGGTTTAACAACGATAATATCACCGATGGTTATGTCTTCAACTGGTTTTTTCATCAGCTCTGAACCAACTTGGACCCAGGCTTCTGATGGTGCCAATTCCATAAGATGGTGAATGGAATTTCTTGTTCGTTCAATTGACTTCGTTTGCAGGTAATTGCCAAGGGCAAATAGCCAAACAACTGTAGCGCCTTCAAGCCATTCCCCGATGAAAGCCGCTCCAATCGCCGCTGCTGACATTAAAACATTCATATCGAGTGAACGGCTTTTGATCGCATAGTATGCACTTTTCACGGGCTTGTACCCGCTTACCGCCATAGCGATAAAGTAAAGCGCCGCTGACATCATGGCAGGCATTCCATAAAAGGAACCGATAAAACCAAGGGCGATGAGTACACCAGATAAGATGACTACACGCTGTTCATTTTTGTTTTTCTGTATCGATTTCTTACCTGATTGCAGGGAAGCTTGATAGCCAATTTTTGAAACCTCATTGATAACATCTTTGACACTGCCCGAATGTTCAATTTTCATTTTTCCAGTGGAGAAATGGACAGTGACATGTTTAACGGAAGGAAGACCATTTAAATGGTTTTCAATACTCTTAGCACAACTGCTGCAGTCCATTCCCTCAATATCAAACGTTTTGGTGTCCCCTTGATGTAAAGCTTCAATAGAAAACCCTAGTTTTTTTATTTCACTGGCAATTGGGTTAAATGCTTCTTGGCTGCTTGCTGCCACTTGCATTTTCGCAGTACTGTAATGAACCTTTACATCAGCTATATCCTTTAATGTACGCAACCCTTTTTCAATTGTTTTTGCACATGCAGGACAATCCATCCCATGAATCCTGTATGACCTCTTCTCCCCGGAAGGAAGAGGGTCCAGGAGTGTTTCTGTTTTTTCTGCTGTGTGCTGCTCTTTACTGCCGCAGCAACTTGTTTTCACTGAATGATTCTCTGCGGGTGATTTGCTCTGGCAACAACTTGATTTACCTGTTTCTTTCGATGAATGGCTGCTGCAATTTTTCTCTTTATATTCAGTTTCTTTAGTAGAACGACAACATTTGTCAGCCAACTCAATCCTCCTCATCTATGTGACGTTCACAACAGGCAACATCATGTTGAACATCTTGGAGAACAACATCGAACATGGTTAATAAATCCCGAATATGATGGTTTTTCACACTGTAATAGCAGTATTTTCCTTCATTTCTTCCCACAATAATTCCGCACCCTTTTAAACACGCAAGATGCTGTGAGATGTTCGACTGGTTTCCTTTTATTTCTTCTACAATTTGAGAAACCGTTTTTTCCTGTTTTTTTATACTTTCAAGAATTTGAATTCTTGTTTTATTAGAAAAACCATGAATGAGCTTCACTTTCATATCTAAATCGATATTTTGCAATTGCATGTATTCTCCTCCTCACATTAGAAAATCCTAATATGTTTATTATCATATTAGCAATCCCTAATATGTGTGTCAATTAGGCAATCATCGTTACCTCTTTTCATCACAAAAAAGCAGATCTCGCAAAAGATCTGCTTTCTATTACATGATTTGTTTCTTTTGTTCCTGATCGATCTCCGGCTGAATTTCCTTCGTGAGTTGATGCCCTTCTATATCTACATTCGGAATAATCTTGTCTAACCATTTTGGCAAATACCAGGCTGCATTCCCCATCAGCTTCATGACACTTGGAATCAGTGTCATTCGTACAATAAATGCATCAAAGAGCACACCAAAGGAAAGAGCCAACCCGTTGGCTTTAATAGAAGCTTCACCAGCAAAGATAAATCCTGCGAAAACGAATATCATGATCAGACCGGCTGCGGTGACAACAGGACCGCTGTGTTTTAATCCAGCTTGAATCGCTTGGACTGGATTCTTTGTTTTCACATATTCTTCACGCATTCTGCTTACAAGGAATACTTGATAATCCATCGCTAATCCAAACAGAATCCCAATGGATAAAATCGGCAGGAACGCGAGTATCGGCCCTTTTTCAGGTATTTTGAAAAAGTCGATCAGATTCCCGTCTTGTAAGACAAATACACAGATTCCAAGAGTGGCTGTCATCGTCAATATAAATCCTGCAACAGCAACAAGAGGCACAAGCAACGAACGGAATACGATTGTCAGTAATACAAACGCAAAACCAACAATGAGTACAGCAAACACCGGTATCGCATCATTAAGGCGGTCTGAAATATCAATATTCACTGCAGTCGATCCAGTAACGAGCAAATCTACCCCGTTTTTATCTGATAAGCTGCGTACATCCTTTACCAAATCCTTCGTTGTTACATCATTTGGACCTGTTGTAGGAACTACCGTAATGATGGCAAAGCTCCCTTCTTTATTAGGCCTTGCAGGAGTGACACTTGATACATGGTCTAGTTCCTTTATTTCTTTCACTGCATCAGTGAATGCTTCCGCCTTATTTCCTGTCACACTTGTGGCGTCCGCTACAAGTGTTAACTGGCCATTGAATCCTTTTCCAAATCCATCGGCAAGTAAGTCATAAGCCCGGCGATCTGGATTATCCTTCGCTTTCATCCCTGCATCAGGCAAGCCCAGCTCCAAATGCATAGATGGGCTACTAATGACGAGCAAAATGAGAATGCTACATACACTTAACATGATAGGATTTTTTGTGACAAAGCGTCCCCAGACATTTGTTTCGGCGCTTTGTTTTTCTTTTTTCTTGTTTGCTTTCGGAACCATCCGTTTACCCGCTATCGACAAGACAGCAGGCACCAGCGTGATTGAAGCGAGAACAGCCAGCAATACACTAAGTCCTGCTGTCAGCCCCATTGCGGACATAAAAGGAATGTTAACAACCGTCAATCCGCAAAGTGCGACGATAACAGTAAGTCCGGCAAAAACAACTGCACTCCCAGCTGTTCCTGTAGCTCTCGCAATTGATGCATTTTTTTGTATACCTTCGCCTAAAAACTGGCGGTGCTTCGTAAAAATAAATAAAGCATAATCAATCCCAACAGCAAGGCCAATCATTCCGGCTAATGAAAGACTGACGGAAGCAATATCGAATACCTGTGTCCCAATTAAAACCAGTCCAATGCTTACTCCTAATCCAATCAGTGCAGTTAAAATCGGCAAACCAGCTATTAATAAAGACCCGAATGTAATGGCTAAAACGACAAAAGCCAAGATAATGCCGACAATTTCAGACACTCCGCCTATCTCCATTTCGGCTCCCGGTACATCTCCGCTAAGTTCAGTTTGTAGTCCCTCATCATCAGCAATTTTCAAACTGTCTTTTAAGTGTTTGATAGAGTAATCTTTTATATCATCTGCTGAAGATTTATACTTAATATCAGCATAGGCAACCGTGCCGTCTTTCGCGATTGTTCCTGTCACAAAAGGACTTGCGATCGAGTCAACGGAATCATCTTTATTGATTTCCTTGAACGTATTTTCGATTGCTTTTTTCGCTGTCTTTGCAGTAAGTTTCTCTCCATCTTCAGCACCGAAAATCACCCTTATGCTCCCTTTATCAGGGCCGCGAGGAAATTCTTTTTGAATCACATCCAGCGCTTTTTCCGAAGGTGTGTCAGGTATGGACATATCCTCAGAAAAACTTGGTTTTAACGTGATTGCAAGGCCTATCGACGCAACTAACACAACGATCCACGCACATATTACTTTTACGCGATGGCGAGCAACCCATCCTCCTAATTTATATAACATTCTTGACATGATAATCCCCTTTCAACACATTGCTTGATCATATTCCTTCTCATTGTAGTGGACAATGAAATAAAAAAAACGTACATTCGGGCATGTACGTTTGGGCAAATTTCTAATATAGGATGTTAGTTGTCTAGTGTCAGAATGCCTCTTTGCATGGCAATCGTCACTGCTTCAGTTCTGGAATTCGCGCCTAATTTATTGTAAATGGACGTTAACCTGGACTTTACGGTTCTCTCTGACACACCCAAATCAAAGGCGATCGCTTTGCTTTTAAAACCTTTAGCAATGGCTTTTAGAACAATGACTTCCTTTTCTGTCAGCTGGGTATGACTGTTCTGCTTCTTCATCCGCTCCACTTGAATTTCTTGCAGACGTTTTAAGATATCAGGCTGCAATAGCACGTTTCCTCTTATTGCTGCATCCATTGTATGAAAAAGGGTTTCTGAACTCGTATCCTTCAATAGATATCCTTTCGCCCCTAATTCAATTCCTTCGATCATTAAGTGATCTTCATTATACG
The DNA here is from genome assembly GCF_040784915.1 of Bacillus vallismortis. Classification (GTDB taxonomy): domain Bacteria; phylum Bacillota; class Bacilli; order Bacillales; family Bacillaceae; genus Bacillus; species Bacillus subtilis_G. Next base: position 581,463 of record NZ_CP160797.1, on the reverse strand, counting down.
TAGTCAAAATAATGATGGGGATGTCGTGTTTTTCTTTGATTTGTTTAATGGCTTCTAACCCGCTCATCTCAGGCATATACAAATCCATGAGAATAATATCCGGTTTACATTCATCTGCAAGGCGGACTGCTGATTTGCCGTTTTCGGCCTCTCCTATGATGGTGTAGTGATCATTCGTTTCAATTAAAAGCTTCAGACCTTCCCTCACGACAAGGTGGTCATCAACGATTAAAACCTTATTCATCTTGCATCTCTCCCTGAATTGGTACGGTGATCTCAATTTGTGTTCCTTTAGATTTTGTACTCTTTATATTGAAATGGCCTTTCATTGCTCTGACGCGTTCTTGTATGCCGAGAAGCCCATAATGTCCTCTCTTTTTCTTGCTCTTTTCAACATCAAATCCTTTGCCATTGTCCTTGACAGTTAAATGGAGCCTCCCCTTATCATCATCCCAAATGGATACCGAGATCGATTCTGCTTCAGCATGCTTTGCTGCATTCGTTATACATTCCCCAATGATGGAATAACAGTTTTCAGCTGTACGAACGTCTAACACCTGATGTAATCTGTAGTCTAAAAAACCGCCCATGCCTGTCGACTCTTGAAAATGATCCATCAGTGAGGTAATTCTTTCTTTTAAAAAACCGATTTCTTCTGATTTGCTGCGCAGATCATCAATCGCTGAACGAGCATCCGCTAATGTGCCTCTCACTCTTTTCATCGATTGTTGAATGATTTCTTTTGCTCTCTCTGTATTGCCTTTCGTAAGATGAACATGAATAGCATCCAGCTGCATATTTAAACTGACCAGCCCTTGAGCAAGCGTATCATGTAAGTCCCGGGCCATACGCTGCCTTTCATTTTGCAGTGTCAGCTGTTCGACCTGCTGATGAGCCAGCTCCAGCCTTTCAAGGGTCAGCTGCGCTTTTATCTTTTCATCAACTTGGGCAAATAATGTAGCTGCATAAGTAATAATCACGATCATAATAGGTACGGCAATGACAAGAAAATGCAAATATTCACCTTTGTGAATCTGATGTAGTACATTGATTGACAGCAGAAAGAATAAATAAAGTATGAGGAAAGCCCTTCTTCTGTCTGCCATTCCTGCAATCTGTCCAATCAAAAATGCATAAAGGCCAATGATGATCAGCACTAAGAAGCCAGTCATGACATTAGCCAGTATAAAAGTGATCAAACCTTGCAGCACAAAATATAGAATGACCCTTTTCTTAACCCAGCGATATGAATGCCAATGCAGCAAAGCAAAAATGGCGGTCAATACTGTGAACACATGAAGCAATAAAATGGACCAACTCCCATTAAGAAATTGCAGCACGATAGAGGCTACATAGATCATGAGAATAAAAGCCATTCCCGGAACTCTGAGTGCAAGCATATTTAATGCCCGTCTATCATGTGAATAGTATTTTTCTTCGAAAGGATACCTTATACGCAAACCTCATCCACTTCCTTTCCATTGACAGAAGCGATACACACTCGAACCAGACATACATTTATCCCATCATTTTATAGGAAGAGAGAGAACTCAACAATACAAAGATGCAGTGAACCGTTAGATGTTCCCAACATATGATCATTGCCCAAACGTACATAAGCGTTCTGCCTTTATGTACGTTTTATCTTTCCGAATTTCCATTTACAATAATGGAGAAGTCACTATATTGAAGGAATGATCATCATTGAAATCGATTGATCTTACAATTTTATCATTAAAAAGAAAAGGAATCTGGACTGAAAAAGTGTTGAAAAATCAGCGCCCTGATAGGTTAAGCAATGAAAAAGACGAAAATACTCAATCACAGATCACCTGCAAGGAAAAAGAGAAATGAATATGTATTGGTTTTTAGGTGTTTTATTATATTTTCTCATCGGTACTTGTATATTCATTGGAGTCATTAGAGACAGTCACTCAGGCTCATGGATCCTGCTTGCATTAGCAGCTCCGCTCATCATTGTTGGCTATCCCTATTTTTATTCAAAGCAGCTTCTTGCCAAAAGATAGTGAAATAGACGCCATACTATTGGTAAAATGATCAATATCGGAATACAATCTAATGTATCTTGAGGAAAGGAGTCTTGCCTTATGAGCCAAAGAGTGTCCTACTATGATGTTGCACCTGAAGGTATGAAGATGATGATGGATATGGAGAAATACACGAAACAATCTTCAATTAACCGAACGACGAGAGAACTAATCAAAATCAGAGTTTCTCAAATAAATGGCTGTGCTTTCTGCATAGATATGCATACTTCCGATGCCCGCAAAATGGGTGAAACTGAACAGCGAATTTACTGTTTACACGCTTGGAATGAATGTGATTTTTATTCACCTGAAGAGAAAGCAGCGCTCGAACTCTCTGAACACATTACGCTTATTCCAACGAAAAGGGTTCCCGATGCGCTGTATCATCAAGTGCGTGAACATTATGATGAAAAACAATACGTTGACCTTGTTTTCATCATCAATCAAATAAACAGTTGGAATCGCATTTCTATTGCAATGGGGAACCAAGCAACTTCAAGATAATAAGAAGGAGTAAGATTCTTAACGAATCTTACTCCTTCTTTCTCATTCCCTTAATAAAAAATTCCCTAAATATTCATTTTAAAGTATTTCTCAAATGCCGCTCTCCCGCTTTGTGTCATCTTAATCGCTCTTGTTTTAGGCATACGAACGATCCATTCTTCCTCTAACATTCGCACCAATAGGGCATTTCCTAACGCTCCTGCAATATGATGCTGCCGCTCACTCCAATCCAAACAGCAGCGGGCAAATGCTCTCCGCTTATTTCGCTGCTGCTCTTCGTTGATGCCTAAATTCGAAAAGAACAAAGAACCCTCTGAAGTTACCTCAAAGTCTAAATCGGCTTTTTTTAACATTCCCTGCTCAACCAGTGAATGAGTGATTTGCACGCCCACATAACCTGCCAAATGATCATAACAGGTGCGGGCGAAATGCAAGTCACTTTTCTCTTTTGAATCTTTTAAAGATGTGACTTTGGCTTTAGGGGCAATCAGAAGCAATTGCTCAATCACGTTTGCTGCATCTGAGTCAGACAATCTGTAATACCTATGTCTTCCATGCTTCTCTACGCTGATCAGCTCTTCTTCAAGCAATTTTTTCAGGTGAAAACTTGCGGTTTGAGGTTTAATGTTAGCGAGATATGCAAGCTCTCCCGCAGGGTGTATCCTTCCATCCATTAGGGTGAGAAGAATGGAAGAACGCGAGGGATCAGATAACAATGCAGAGATTTTTGCGATATTAGGATTCATGTTTTTCCTCCTTACATTCATATTTCGATGATAGTTGAAATGTTAAACCTTTACAATATGAATGTCATGATGACAAGGAGGAATAAGCATTGGACATTGAAAAACAAGACACTCTTCGTTTTAAAGAAATTAAACCAAGAATCATGTATTATGGTACCTCAGCATTTCTTCTTACGACATTGAATGAGGATGGTACCACTAATATTAGTCCTATGTCTTCTTCTTGGGCTCTCGGAAACTATATTGTCCTTGGAGTAGGCCTAGGGGGAAAAGCCATTGAAAATTTAGATAGACACAAAGAATGTGTCATAAACTTGCCTGGCCCGGAATTATGGGAAAATGTTGAAAGAATTTCGTCTTATAGCGGAAAAAAGAATATACCGCATTTGAAGAAACAGCTCGGATTTACATATCAAAAAGAAAAATACGAGTCAGCAGGGTTATCACCTTTACAATCAAAGACAGTATCACCAACACGCATTAAAGAATGCCCTATTCACATTGAAGCTGAAGTAAAGCATATTCGAATTCCCGAATATGAACCATCTTTTGCGATTGTAGAGACGCAGGCATTACATTTTCACGCCGAGGAAAGCATCATATTGAACGAAAACCATATCGACCCTTCAAAATGGAGTCCGCTTATCTATAATTTTAGACATTATTTTGGCTTGGGAAGAGAAATAGGCAAGACCTTTCGTTCAGAAACATGACCATTTTTACCTTTTTAGAGACCGAGCCATGACTTATGATTATCAGATCAAGCTATCATTAGGCTTGGTCTCTTTTTTAGTGAAACATCCATTTAAGGCTATAAAGTTTATATACTTGCCAACTTCTTGATCATCAAACCCAACTCATAAATCCCCTTTTGGAGGTCATCAAGAGATGCATAAGCATATGATAAGCGAACATGATTCCCTTTTTCCTGAGCATAGATACTGCCGAGATTAAGAAGAATCCCTTTTGATAAGGCTTTCGTATAAAGTAATTTCATTGATATAGTAGGCAATATTTTTATCCAGATAAAGAATCCTCCCTTTGGGATGTTCCATGTCGCAACATCTTTCAAATGGGTTTCTAATGCACTCAAGGCCAAATCTCTTCTCACCTTTAATTGCTTTCTGACCTTTTCTAAATGCTGCTGGTATTGACCCGATGTAAACCACTCTGCCGCTACTCGCTGGGATAACGAACTAGATCCGTAATCTGTTTGCATTTTAATATCGGATAAACGTTCAATCACGGGTTCCGGACCGACGATCCATCCAATCCTCAAGCCCGGACTTAACGTTTTCGATAAACTGCCTATGTATAGCACATGCCCATTTTTATCTATTGTTTTGATAGGATAGGGCGGAACTTCATCGATCCATAACTCTCGATAAATGTCATCTTCAATCATGGGAAGCTGTGTATTCCCACTTGCCGCAAGGATTTCTTCCCGCCGCTTTTTTGACATTAAAATACCGGTCGGATTATGAAAACAAGGATTTGTATATAATATAGCCCTTCCCCGTTCCCCTCTTGTCATCTGAAGATTTCCCGGCAAAAGTCCCTCATTATCCATAGGAAGCCCAGTCAGTTTCATGCCAGCTGATTGAAATACGTGTAATGAATAAAGGTAGGATGGCTGATCAAGATAAACGGTTGATCCTCTTTGCAAAAGCCCTATTGATATCAGTTGCAGGGCTTGCAATGCTCCGGAAACAATCAGAATGGAAGACGGTGAGGCATTGATTCCAAAGGTTTTTAAATAGTTGCTTAATGCCTCTCTCAACGGAAAGTATCCTTTTGGCTCCTCGTATCCGAACGCTTCCATGTTTTGAGATACCTTGCCCATCATCTCTTGCATAGTTCGCAAAGGAAAAATTTCAGTTGAAAGCTCGCCTTTACTGAGCTGTATAAGGTCCGTATTTGATTCTGATTGGTTTATCTCTTGCACGATTTTTTGGCTGGGCTGCTGAATTCCAGAGGTTACATATTGATCCCAATCAGGAGCAGAATTCTTAGCTAGTAGTGTCCATGTATTGTTGATAACAACTGTGCCTTTCCCCATTCTGCCTTCTATTAACCCATCTGCCATCAATTCCTCTAAGGCTGTAATCACGGTGCTTCGATTTACATGAAAGTCTTTTGCAAGCGTGCGCTGGCTTGGAATCTTGCTTCCAATCGGCCACTCCCCATTTCCTATTTTCTCCTTAATAAAGTGAACGATTTGTCTGTACTTAGGAAGCTTTTTCATCTTTTTTTCTTCTGGAAAGCTCATGAAAGCAGTCTCCTTACAACTAAATTGGTTGGGTCAAAATCTGTTTAACTGGTTGAAGCCCTATTAGCAAATCTTTATTAGTATAGAAACACATTAAAATAACTGGTTGGCTTTTGTAAAGAGGAGTGGAAAAAATGAGAAAGAAAACAGTTCAAATGATCATATCTAACAGTCTGATGATCGGTTTGTGGGCATCAGCTTTTCCGGGAATTCGTGCAGGCTTAGAAGGTTACACACCCGAACACCTTGCTTTATTTCGTTTGTTAATCGGCTCTATGGCATTATTGCTTTTTGCTGTTTTGACTAAGATGCGCTGGCCTGACATAAAAGATATACCTGTTATTTTTCTTTTAGGGTTTTTAGGCTTTGCACTCTATCACATTTTGCTGAATATTGGTGAAAAAACTGTTAGTGCTGGAGTTGCAAGCTTACTCGTCACCACGGCACCAATTTTTTCTGCCATGTTCTCTCGTCTGTTTTTTGGTGAGCATTTTGGAATTGCTAAGTGGATTGGCTCTATGATCAGTTTATTAGGTGTTTCATTGATTGCATTTGGGGCAGGAGATTATACATATTCAATGAAAGGTACACTTTTTATTCTGCTGGCAGCTTTTTCGGAGAGTATTTACTTCGTTTTCCAACCCCGTTATATAAAAAAATATGGTTTTATTCCATTCGTCACATTCACCATTTGGGGCGGAACATTACCTATGCTTGTGTTTCTGCCCGGCTTAGGCGAGGAAGTAATAAACGCTTCCATGAGCGCAACATTGTCTATATTTTATTTAGGTTTATTGCCAACAGTTGTGCCCTACTTTGCCCTTGCATATGTCACTTCGGTCGTCGGTGCTTCAGAAGCAACCCTTTCACTTTATGTAACACCGGCTTTAACGTTGATCATTTCTTGGATGTGGATAGGTGAAATCCCCGCATTTATTTCTCTGCTAGGCGGAGTGGTTACAGTCGGCGGGGTGTGTTTCACCTATTTAAAATCAAATCAAATGAAATGGTATCGAAACGCTCTTAGACACAAATAAAGAAGATACCGATATCATTTGGTATCTTCTTTGAGCGCGAAAACGAATTATTCACGAAGGCGCACAATTAAAATCATTAAAAAACGATCAAGGAATTTTGACCGCATTTGAGAAAAATATTCAAACGAACTTCACATTGGATAAAATGACCGATATTCAACATTCTTATAAAAAAGCCGTTCAATATGTAAAACAGATCGAAATAAAAGGTGAGGATAAAAAAACAGATCACTTATGGTATCATGTTGTCACTGTTGAAAACAGAAAGGACTTATCGAAAAAACTTCGCCGGCAATTACATCTGGAACCTTAAAATAAATTCATAACCGCTCACTCAGGTAGAGAAGAGTGCTTATCTCTTCTCTCTTTTTTCAGATCAATGTTTTTACGATTTTCCAGAATAGAAAATAGAGTATTCGGTCATTGCCTTAAAGCCTAGTTTTGCTGCTAAACTAAAGGAGGATTTGTTGTTAACATCACAATCCCAACTAGGCACCATTCCATTTTTCAGACAAAAATCTATAAACTCATTTCCCACACAGTAAGCTAAACCCATGCCTCTGTATTCTTCAAGTGTATAGATATCCATTTCCGCACGATTACGCCCTGAAAATATAGAGGTACACTCACTCACAACATGATTGCCATGTAATACGGCAAACCCAAAGCCTTTTGATGAAAAATGTGAGACAGAATCCCAATACTCCTCATAATAAGCTCTGTTAAATTCCGTGCTGTTTGAGATGATGTCTTCGTCTATCCTTTTTAAAACAAACCCCTTTGGAAGTTGTAATTCCGTTATAGAAGGTTTTTGCTGAAAAGAAAATGCGACTCTTTTCATTTGATTCAATTCGTCTTTCAGGATTGTTTTCATTACTCTGTCCCATGTATCGCTAGAACTAAACAAGGTAAATCTTTTTGTTGATTTCGCTTGTTTTTCATAATATTCAGCAATGAAATCATTAAAATCTTGATTCCCCTCTTCTCCCGCAATAAAGTAAATTCCTGATTCAGTCCCTATCAAAAATGATTTAGGGAAGGTGTGGTCATCTACATAAACAACTCCCGGAATCGTTTGTTCTAATATTGAATAGACAAATGTTGGGCAAACTTTTTCATGAAACCTTGTTTTTATGCCGTTATATTTTTCTTTTGTTAACTCCTGCAAACTGACAACTCCTTTAAAACAGCGTCTCCTTCATGATTCTGTTTACAAAATCAATTTTCCTCTGTCACAAGCTAAATAACTTTCCTTTTAAAGCGGACAGTTCACGGATCACAGTCAAGTTAAACCAAAAAACAGGTGTCTGCACTTAGCTCGCAGACACCTGTTGAACAATACACGCTGAGTATATCTATTACTTATTCCCCAGTTTCAGCAAACTGTTTTAAGCGCTCGCCAATTTCATCACGCACTCTTTGGAAAAACGCCCATTTTTCTTCGTCTGTTCCTTGTGCTTTTGCCGGATCATCAAATCCCCAATGCTCACGTTTTACATGCGGAGGCGTCATTGGACATTTGTCAGCTGCATCACCACAGAGAGTCACAACCAAATCAGCATTGTTTAAAATGTTCGGATCAATCATATCCGAGGTTTGATTGGAGATATCAATCCCTGCTTCTTTCATCGCTTTCACAGCATTAGGATTTAATCCATGAGCCTCGATTCCTGCGCTGTACACGTTCCACTTGTCTCCAAGGTATTTTTTTCCCCATCCTTCAGCCATTTGACTGCGGCAGGAATTTCCAGTGCATAAAAAGTAAATGGTTTTCTTTGACATATTAATCTGCTCCTTTTTGAAACATTAATGGATGATCATCAGCCAGATATACAGGCCGACAAGTGTAATAAATAATGTCGGGATTGTCAGAATGATTCCTGTTTTAAAATAAGTGCCCCAAGAAATCTTCACACCTTTTTGTGAAAGGACATGGAGCCATAATAGTGTCGCCAAGGAACCAATCGGCGTGATTTTAGGTCCTAAATCTGAACCGATAACATTTGCATATATAAGCGCTTCTCTCATCATTCCATGTGTGTCTGTACCGGCAATAGCCAATGCATCAATCATGACAGTCGGCATGTTATTCATAACGGAAGAAAGAATCGCCGCGATAAAGCCCATTCCAATCGTACCCGCAAACAACCCTTGATCAGCCAAGGCTTGAATCACATCTGAAAGGATATCTGTCAATCCAGCATTACGGACACCGTACACAACAACGTACATGCCGATCGAAAAGAACACGATAGCCCAAGGCGCTCCTTTCAGCACTTGCTTTGTATGAATGGCTGGGCTCTTTTGTGCAGCAATTAAGAAAAAGATGGCAATGATGCCCGCTACCACTGATACGGGAATAGAGAAAAATTCACTTGCAAAATATCCAATTAAAAGCAGTCCTAAGATATACCATGATAGTTTGAACATATTTTGATCTTTTATTGCTTCTGCAGGTCTTTTAACCTCAGTCAAATCATAACGTTTTGGTATGCTTTTTCTGAAGAAAAGGTAAAGTACAATGATACTCGCCAGTAATGAGAACAAGTTAGGGACAATCATTCTGGATGCATAATCAATAAACGTAATATCAAAATAGTCCGCTGAAACGATGTTGACCAAATTGCTCACAACTAACGGAAGCGAAGTCGTATCTGCAATAAACCCGCTGGCAATGATAAAAGGAAAAACTAATTTTTCATTGAAGTTTAAAGCTCTGACCATCGCTAATACAATTGGCGTCAATATAAGGGCCGCGCCGTCGTTTGCAAATAATGCTGCGACGATAGCTCCTAATATAGATACATAAATGAACATGCGCACACCGTTTCCTTTTGCAGCCTTAGCCATATGAAGCGCTGCCCATTCAAAGAAACCAATATTATCAAGGATTAACGAGATAATAATAATGGCCACAAAAGCCAATGTCGCATTCCAAACAATCCCTGTCACAGTTAACACATCTTGAAAATCGACAACTCCGGCTATTAAAGCCAAAGCAGCTCCTCCACAGGCTGACCATCCAATAGATAAGTTTCTCGGCTGCCATATGACCAATACTAAAGTGAATAAAAATATAGCTAAAGCCAAAATGACTGAAGTCAATCTAATACCTCCTTACTGGCAAGACGCTTGAGTTTCCCTTTGTTTGATGTGCAGTAACAATTCGTCTTCCTGATCGATTTGATGCAAAATCAATTGCAATGTATCAAACTCGGGGCATGATTGATTGATTGAATAATAACGCCATTGCCCTCTTCTGTCCTCGTTCACAAATCCTGCGTTTTTTAATTTCCGCAAATGCTGGCTTATGGCTGGCTGACTCATGTCGAACATATCAACCAATTGACACACACAATATTCTTTCTCAATAAATAATTTCATCATCATGAGCCTTGTTTGATCACTAAGTATTTTTAAACAGCTAGCCATTGCTGCAACTCCTATTTTTGAATCAACAGTCAAATGAACTCCTCCTTTAACCCAATATATAATGAAATCATGATATATTGGCCCAGTGATCAGACACCCCAATAAAAAAGAGGCACTGTGCGTACAAAAAAATGAACATTAATTTTTTCACAACGTCATTATATAAGTTTTCAATTATATAATCAATTGTTTATATTAACCTAAACAAGAAAAAATCCTGCTTGATGGGAACAGGATTTCAACAAATCATGAGCAAACAGCTTCATAAGGCTCGTCAAAACATATGATGGCTGTTTTGCCATTCGTCACTCTTTTTTCTAATGATGATTGACCCTTCTAAAATTGCTGCCCTTCACTTCAGCTACATCATATACGGTAACGAAGGCGGTTTTATCAATTTCATTAATAATTTCCTTTAGTTTGGTTTCTTCTAAGCGGTTGATGACACATGTGATTTCTTTGAATTTCTCATGGGAAAAACCCCCGTAAGCTTCTTTATATGTGGCGCTTCGGCCTAATTGATCACGTATGGTCTCTACCATCAATTCAGGTTGGGTTGTAATAATTTGAAACATTTTAGAACCGCTTAAGCCTTCCTCCACGACATGAATGACTTTGGATGCAATGTAGTAAGCAATGACTGAAAGCAATGCCCCTTGCAAACCAAATACGGTGGAAACAAAAATAAACACAAAAAGGTTTAAGAATAAAATGAGATCGCTCGTTCCGAATGGCAGTTTTCGGGACAGCAGCACTGCAAGCATATCAATTCCATCTAATGCGCCGCCATTACGCAGCGCCAGCCCCATTCCAAACCCAAGGATAATCCCGCCGACAACGGTTATCAACAAAGTATCCCCTTCGATGATGGCTGGAGTGTGGTGCATAAAACTTGTACCCGCGGCAAGTGATGCGATTCCGATAATTGATAATAACGCAAAGCGTTTCCCAATTTGCTTATATCCTAACCAGACAAACGGAATGTTAATAGCAACAATCAGAATCCCCAGCGGCAAATGGAACAGCTGTGACCCAACAATGCTGAGGCCTGTCACCCCTCCATCAGATACGCTGTTTGGAATGAGCACCGTTTCCAGTCCATATGCCGCTATGATTCCTCCGATTATGACCATGATGACTTGCAGGATGATTTTCGCTTTAAATTTCTTATGTTTTTCGTTTGTATTCATACCATTCCTCATTTCAAATATTTTTTATATTTAAACTATACCATAATAGATTTTTCAGGCTAAAAACATGCTTTTTATTAAAAGAATTTGTCAATCATTTCTGTAAGCAGGCTGCTGCTGATATCACTCTATTTCATAAAGATAACCCTTTGTGATTAAGAACATTCAATTCACCTGATGTGCCAAATGGGGTCTATGTTTCAATCCATCCTTTTAGGTAACTTGGTGATCTCCAATAATCTGTTGTAGATCATTTGCCAACATAGCTCCGGTTGGTTCATATCCAAATCACGTCTTGCATGTTAGGAAGTTTGTTGAAATACATATTAAAATGCACGAAAAATACCAAGGAAAGTAATTCCTCGGTATCATCCATATGGCCGAGCGGAATGGACAAACGACATATTCAGTGAAAAACATGATGAAATATGCGGAATGATTGTCCGAGCCATCGCAATAGAGTATTCCGTTGCTTTTTCAGCACCTATCAATGTGGTCATAGAAGTGGTTCCTTCAAGCAGCAGTGTGAATTGGTATGCAAATCTTGTTCCATTCACCTTCCTCCTGAATAGAAAAACTGAAAGCTCCTCATATCTTCCAGGCAGCCTTCAGTTTTTTTATACCTTCTCGTATGTTAAATTCAGGAACCCCTGCAAATCCAAGCGACACCCTTTTAGCAGGGGGATGGTTTTGATAAGAAGGAGCAACAGGATAAATTTTCACTCCATGTTCCTTCGCCTTCTCAATTAACTCTTTTTCGCTAAATGGCAAATAAACGTCAAGTAAGATGCGAAGTCCAGAGTTTTCTCCGCGAATCCTGACATGCTCTCCTAATTCTCTTTGCACAGTCTCTAGTAAAATGGCTCTTTTTCTACGGTAAAGCTTTCTCATTCTGTTGATGTGTTTTTGCCACTCTCCATTTTTTATAAAGTCAGCTAGCGTGAGCTGACTGTGGCAGGACACCGTTTGCTTATATAAAGACGCGATTTCATGGCCTTTTTTTAAAAGAGACGAAGGAAGAATCATATAGCTGATACGCAGCGAGGGAAGAAGAGACTTAGAAAAAGTGCCCATATAAATGACACGGTTATCCTGGTCCAGCCCTTGTAAGGATGGGACCGGCTGTCCGGTGTATCTAAACTCCCCATCATAATCATCCTCTATGATAAATGACTGATTCTCAGCAGCCCATTTAAGCAGCTGAATTCTTCTGTTAATCGTCATAATGGTTCCTAGCGTAAATTGGTGAGAAGGCGTGACATACACAAGATTTGGCTGCTGTTCTTTGATCTTCTGTATACAGATTCCTTCATCATCGACTGGTATAGGAAGAATATTCATACGATTGGCTTCAAAAATCTCGCGTGCTCTCGGATAACCCGGATCCTCATATCCTATGAAAATATTCTGATCAAAAACTTGACACAAGATTTGGAGAAGGATAGGGTTCCCGGCACCTATAATCACTTGTTCAGGGACACAATGAACACCCCGTGATTGATACAGATACTCTGCAATGAGCGTCCTCAGCTCAAACTCTCCTAAAACATGTCCCGGCCGATAAAGCTCGTGTCCATATTGGTCTAAACTATTGACCATGCTTTTTCGCCATGCGGAAAAAGGAAAGTAAGAAGAATCTACATTTCCATAGTGAAAATCAATCCACTCTTTATGTTCCTGCTCTTTTTGTTGAATGGGTAATGTGCGCGGCATTTTACGATAGGCAAAATCAGAATCGTCATAATCAGCAAACCACCCGCTTCTTGGCTTGCTCACGATATAGCCTTCAGCAGCAAGTTGTTCATAGGCACGTTCTACAGTCGTTTGGCTGATGGATAGCTGACTCGCCAAGAGTCTTTTTGAAGGGAGCTTCATTCCTTTTTGAATACGCCCCTGATGCATGTTTTCTTTGAAATCCTGATAAAGCTGCTGGTAAAGCGGAATATCCAAATTTCTATTTAAAAAAGGCGTGATATCCATTTACACATTGTTCTCCTAACTGGTATGCATTTTTTTATGAAAACTGACTGTTTATGAAAGGTCAATTCCAGTTTATAGTCATTGTAATCCTTAGATGCTGGTTTTGTTAAGAAAATTCAGATTAACAGTTAAAGAATGAAAAAGAATCATATTTGGAGTGATTATAATGAACAAAACAACAAATGGCTGGATAAATGGTTTTATAGGCGTCCTCATTTTCAGCGGCTCACTGCCAGCAACCCGCTTGGCTGTGGCGGACTTCACCCCATTGTTCCTCACCGTATGCCGCGCTGCGATAGCTGGTGTATTGGCTGGAGGCCTCCTTCTCATCTTTCGGCAGCAGCATCCTGCCAAAAGCGACATCATTTCATTATTGGTGGTAGCGTTCGGCGTGGTGATCGGGTTCCCATTGCTGACAGCTTTGGCGCTTCAGTATGTCACCTCCGCACATGCCATTGTCTTCCTTGGGCTTCTTCCGCTTGCGACAGCGGTCTTCGGCGTACTCCGCGGAGGTGAACGTCCCCGGCCAGTCTTCTGGATGTTCTCAGCGGCTGGCAGCTTACTAGTAGCAGGATTCGCTCTGATCCAAGGCGGTGGATCATCCCCGCTCGGCGACGCATACATGCTGGCTTCTATCATCGTATGCGGGCTTGGTTATGCAGAAGGCGCTAGGCTTTCTCGACGTCTGGGGAACTGGCAGGTGATCTCTTGGGCACTCGTTCTGTCGCTTCCTCTTATGCTGCCTTTGTCGTTCTTTTTTACACCGGACTCATGGTCGAGCATCGGGGTACCAGCGCTGCTCAGTCTTGCCTATGTATCCTTATTCAGCATGCTGATCGGCTTCGTCTTCTGGTATCGAGGTCTCGCCCAAGGCGGAATTGCGGCGGTTGGGCAGTTGCAGCTTCTTCAGCCATTCTTTGGACTGCTGCTTGCCTCAGTGATTCTGCACGAGAAAGTAGGCTGGGCACTCGTGGCAGTGAATATCGCCGTTATCATGTGCGTGGCTGCTGCTCGGCGATTTGCAAAGTAGGCAGACTTACTTTAAAAAAGCCGGGTGACGATAATAAATGAAAGCATGAAAAATACCAAGGGTTCGCAGCCCTTGGTATCATTGATGCGGCCCGAGAGGATTTGAACCCCACAGGTTATCCCCGCTTAGCCCCTATAAAAGTGAAAAGGGTCTTTTATTTGTTAATCACAATCGACAATTTATAATTGACATGCTTGTTTAATTCCACTAAAAATTGATCTAGCGTTTCATTAGACGGAAATTTGCATTCAAGAAGATAACAGCCATCCCCACTAATTTTATAATTATTGATTACATATTTGTCTTGTGTTTTTATAAATGACAGATATGGATGATGATGGGTGTTTTTTGTATAGATATTAAGCAAAGCATGTATATAACACCCTAATTTCACTTGGTTCACTTTAATGGTATATCCCTCAATCACACCGTTGTCTTCTAATTTGGCAATCCTCGAGGCGGCTGCTTGCCCTGTTAAATGAACTTTTTCTCCTAATTCTTTCATCGTGATACGGCTATTTTTAGATAACTCCTCTAATATTTGCATGTCTGTGTGATCCAACATGAAATCAAATCCCTTCAATATTCGTTCTCTGTTTTTAATTCCCATTCTACATTAGTGACAATTTGTAAAAAATAAATGACATACTTTCAAAAATCAAGTCAATCGACAGAAAGACTTGATTTGTTCCATGTATTTATTCAGCGGCTATATGTAAACTATACGCATATTAAAGAAAAGGAGTTTTATACATGAACATTCAACAAATTCGTAATGCTACACTTGTTGTCGAATATGCAGGCAAAACGTTTTTAATAGATCCAATGTTAGCTGAGAAAGGTGCTTATCCTCCATTTCCAAATGCGCCAAGGCAGGATCAAAACAACCCTTTGGTTGAATTGCCAACTTCTGTCGACAATATTATTCATCATATTGATGCTGTTATTGTTACTCATTTACACTACGACCACTGGGATGAGGCAGCTAAAGAGTTGTTGCCAAAAGATATCAAGTTGTTCTCCCAAAATGAAGAAGATGCAACAGAATTTCGAAATGGCGGATTCAAAAACGTCGAAGTACTAACAAAAGATACAGTCTTTGAAGGCATTCAATTAATCAAAACCAAAGGCGAACACGGAAGAGGAGAAATTTTAAAACTCGCAGGCCTTGTATGCGGCGTTGTGTTCAAACACCAAAGTGAGAAAACATTATATGTAGCTGGAGATACAGTCTGGTATGATGCGGTTCAAGAAGAGATTGAAACACATCAGCCGAACATCATTGTAGTGAACGGCGGCGATAATCAATTCTATGAAGGCGGTTCTCTCGTCATGGGTAAAGAAGATATTTATGAAACGTATAAGGCTGCTCCAAACGCAAAAATCATCGTGAGCCACATGGAAGCTGTAAACCATTGGGGATTATCAAGAGAAGAATTAAAATCCTTTATTCATGAAAAAGGAATCTTCTCTCAAGTGTTAGTGCCTGATGATGGCGAAGCATATTCATTTTAAATGTTTATTTAAGGACAGGAGGGGTCACAAGAAAAGTACGATGCCTAAAAGACTTCTGCCATAAAGACTTTGTATTCTACCCGCAATTAGATACACCGTTTCCAGGTGTAGAAGGTTTAGTAGAATCTGAAAAGAAAAACTTTGATGCTTTCCCGGGTTTTAAAATGCGATTCAAGCGATGATTGCTGAAGGCGACCTTGTAGCTGTTTATTTTATATTTGAAAGTAAACATACAGGAACCCCATTTGCTGGTGTCCCTGCAACGGGAAATCCGTTACGTTTTCTTATGATGTTGTTACGTATTTCTGACGGTAAAATTGATGTGCATGACATTCTCCGTCAGCTTGGCGTGACTGCCTAAAAGCTAATGAGAGAAATAAGAAAATCATTTTACTTAGTGATCAAGCAATGCTTGGTCTCTTTTTTATTTAACCTATCCAACTCGTATTATAACCAACCTTAATTCGTTTTTGTTCCTTGATGAAAGAATAGTTGCCATCTTTCATCAAGGAACTTCCATATAGAGCTGCGCCATGTTTGTTGTTTTCTTGTTTCATCAATGACCTGATATGAAGCTAGTGCAACATTAGGAGCCAATGTATGAACTTCAAAGTTTTGGAGAGTCTTCAGAGGATTTCGTTGCTTCTCATTTTAATAACTTTTCCTCAAGCTGTTTTAAATGTTTTTTCTGCAAAATCCTTTCACTCCTTAAATAGAATTCAATATATCCATATTACAGGAGATCAAATCCTCAAAAATACTTCCTGCGATGACTTCGTAACATGGACAGTATTGATCCAAAAACGTTTCTTCTTTTAAGCAAATTTCAAACGAACATATTTATTACATGGTAATATTTAGAGGCATAACTTTTACATGAAGCTGAAACTTAGTTGATGAGAGGAATGAAAGAATGAGGAAACTCGGAAAGATATTTTACGGCAATGCCGCCCTCCTGCTGCTCGCCTTATTGCTTGCTGGGTGTGCGGGCAGTAAGAACGTAGAATCAAAACAAACTTCAAATGATGATACTGCTGCACAAACTGACGAAGATCATAATGATAATGAAGACAGCAACAAAATAAGCAAAGATGAATCAGAGCCAACAACGGGATCAGAAGAATCCGCAACAGTTGAATCAGATGACACCTCATCAGAAAAAGCAAAAAATGAGGAGAAAGGTAAAGAAGACGATGTATTGGCAGCGTATTCTTCTGAAAAAATCGAATATGCCCGTGTTTGGCTGCAGCTTGGACCTAATCAAGAGATAGATGAATTGAATGTTCGGCACATTTCGGCTGGCGAATCTATCAATCCTAATGATGACACCAGTGCCAGCTACCCAGAAGATGTGATCCAGTTAGCTGGTTCTCGATTAGTGGATGGATCAGTCACTTACCATGGTAACGGAGATGGCACGATTCATGTATACAATGTCCCTTTACGCTGGGATTCCGCAGATGATTTAGATCAAGGCGTAATGCGGGAAGTGACTGAGAATATCATTAAAAATAAAAAAACAGTGTACGTCGATACAGGAGACGATGAAAAAATCAAGCGACTCATTGACATCATGGTGATTCATTAATCAGTTATCATGTATCTAAACAGGATAGCGGGCTTTTTCATACAAACTATCACTATAAATAATGGATAATGAGGTAAAAAGTATCGCATATTCGTTTCGGATAAAGGTTGGAGTGAAATCACTTGCTAAAAAATCTACCTATTCTATTAGCTCTCCTATCAGTTGGAAACATTCTAAATGTGGTGAGCAATACCATTGAATTATCTGGTGCTTTTCATTGGATCATATTATTACTGGGTGTCGCATTAGTATTTTATAGCGCCGTATGTCTAGCGGCATACAATATTAATCAAAAGAAACATCTCAGCAGTAAGTGAATGATTCTTTAGAAAAACAAGCATTTAACATGATGCTTGTTTTTCTTTTACATGTAGCAGCTTATTCCGCTCGTTCGTCAGACTCTTCAGCCTCTAAGACGTCACACACGGTTGAAGACATTACGTATTTATAGCAGTAAAGGTATAGCCATTATACTCTTGATGACAGCAAAAACATCTTCCAACATTTTTAACTTAACCCCTATTCAAAAGGGTAATGCTATCCCCTTTATTGGGGATACGGTACCCAGCAAAATAATTCTTTCTATTTACTTGCAGGAGGCTAACATCGGTTGAGATTCAAAAATGCAAACGTTCTAATTGTAATTTTACAACCACACTACGTTTGCAGACACATATGAGAATTAAAAACATACCAATATCATTTAGTATGTTTCTTGTTTAGATATTATTGATGAATCCCCACTGCTTATTAAGTTTCCTTGTTTGGTTACCGAATATGTTAATCCTTTAATCCCTTTCCATCGAGAATATTCTGGACACATTTTTCAACCTTCGCCTCTCGGGTTTTGGCTTGTTTGGCTTGAGAAAAATGAAGAATGTATGCTCTTTGCCGTCCCGGGGTCAATGCTTCAAAAGCTGTTTTTAAAG
Source organism: Bacillus vallismortis (assembly GCF_040784915.1). Classification (GTDB taxonomy): domain Bacteria; phylum Bacillota; class Bacilli; order Bacillales; family Bacillaceae; genus Bacillus; species Bacillus subtilis_G. The sequence goes on along the minus strand of NZ_CP160797.1, from coordinate 563,195 downwards.
CAGGGATTTCATCGAATTTATTTTGAAGTTCTTCAGGAATTTTATATTCTGTATTCTTTTTTAAATCCACTTCCAACCCGGCTTTTTCAACTTCAATGGCTTCATGAATATAAGCTTTCAAGATCGTTTCCATTTCATCAATTTCCTGAACATTGGTGAACCGGATCTGGCGTGCTGCCTGTACATTCTCCGTTTGTTGGATGAGAATCCCATGGACATCCTGTAACAAGGCACCTTTGTGAAATAGAAGCGCACAATAGTCTTTAAATCCATGTATTAAAACGATGTTTTTACTATTATACGTGTAGCAGGGATGCTTCCACTTAAATTCCTCGTTCAGCTCACAGTCAAGAACGATAGCTCTCAACCTCTCAAATTCTCCCTTCCACTTTTTCGCTTTACTTAAAAATTCATCAACCTTCGGATTCGTTCTATTTGTCATCAGAAGTCCCCTCTTTCCGAGCAGTTTTGTTTTTCTTTTAGCTGAATTTTAAGGTGCTTTTCCTCTCCATTTTTTAATACCGCTCTAGATTTTTCTCGTTCGACGCCCCTTTTCCCTGCCCTGTCATTTTTATTTTTGACATCACAGTATTTGTTTATAAGATGTACTCAATTAATTGAGCTTAAGGTGAAAATATGTAATCGTAAAAGAAAGGCTTGGAAAAGCTTCAATAATAACGACAATGGATGTTTATGGACACTTTTTCCCCAATAAATAAAGAGAAAATGCTGACCGTTTAAATAACTTACTTATGAGTGAGACAAAAAAACAAGCCGATTCTGTTTCAAATCGGCTTGTTCCATCCATCACTTTACAATCAGCACAGGACAATTTACTCGCTTAGCCACTTTATGGCTTACACTGCCCAGCACCATCTCCTGCAGCGAATTCAATCCCCTACTGCCTACTACGAGCATATCAAATTGATTTTCATTTGCATAAGCAACAATGGTCGGTCCTGGTTCTCCGTGTTTCATCATTACATCATGCCGGACACCAGCTTGCTCAAATTTTTCTAAAATCGGCTCTAACTTTTTACGCCTTTCCATTTCTAACTCTGCAGAACTCGCGGTATGAAGCACTTCGGTTTTCGCTTTTGAATAATCTTTAACAAAAATGATTTCCACTCTTGCATCAGGCACCAGTTTCGCTATACGAATTGCATGTTCTGCTGATCGAATGGAATGATCTGATCCATCAGCTGCCAACAAAATATTTTGATACATACCCCTTCACCTTCCCCTTAGTGGCTTGACGGCTGTGCGTTAGGATGATTGTAAGTAGCCAGCTTTTCAATCAAATGTTGGCTTGATTCGTTTAAGCCAACCAATGTAACATCTGCATGATTTTCTTTGAATTTCAAAACAACCTTATCCACTGCGGCGACACCAGAATCATCCCAAATATGCGCCTCTGAAAAGTTCATCACAACACGCTCTTTTACATCTTCATATGAAAATGAATTCACAAAATCTTGAACAGAAGCAAAGAACACTTGGCCCTTAATGTCATAAACAGCCTCTTTCTCAGAAACAGAAGACAAATCCACCTTTACTCGTGAAATTTTAGAAGCGAAGAAAATAGCACTTAACAGGACACCTACGATTACGCCAATGGATAAGTTATCTGTTGCCACTACAGTAATTACTGTGACAACCATGACAACAGAATCAGTGAACGGAACTTTTTTAAGGGTCCGGATTGAAGACCAATCGAATGTTCCAATTGAAACCATAATCATAACGCCAACCAATGCAGGCATAGGAACTTGAACAACCCATTCACCCAAAACGAGTATTAAAAACATGAGGAACATACCAGCCGTAAAGGTTGACAGTCTCCCTCTCCCTCCAGACTTTACGTTAATAACAGATTGACCGATCATGGCACACCCTGCCATACCGCCGAAAAATCCGGCAACGATATTGGCAATCCCTTGCCCTCGGCTTTCCCTGTTTTTATTACTATCTGTGTCAGTCATGTCATCAACAATGGAAGACGTCAGCAGCGACTCAAGCAGACCAACGACAGCTAGAGCAATAGAAGTCGGGAAGATAATTGACAGCGTCTCAAAGTTTAATGGAACATCGGGAATCAAAAAGTTCGGCAAAGCTTGTTTGATTGTTCCTAAATCTCCAACTGTTTGAACATTAAAGTGACCCCAAATAGAAATGACCGTGAGAAATACAATTGCTATTAAAGGACTTGGAACAGCTTTTGTAATAAACGGGAACAAATAAATGATGACTAAAGTTATGCCGACAAACACATATGTCAGACCGGATATACCAACAAAATGAGGAACTTGTGCCATGAAAATTAAAATGGCCAGCGCATTAACAAAACCTACCATGACCGATCGAGGAACAAATTTCATTAATCGCGCCACTTTCAGAACCCCAAATATGATTTGGATGATACCCGTCAGGATCGTAGCAGCAAACAGATACTGTAATCCGTGATCCTTTACCAGCGTTCCCATTAACAACGCCATAGCCCCTGTAGCCGCAGAAATCATCGCAGGCCTTCCGCCCGCAAAAGAAATCACCACCGCAATACAAAATGAGGCATACAATCCCACCATCGGGTCAACACCTGCAATAATAGAAAAACCAATGGCCTCAGGAATTAATGCCAAAGCAACGACAATCCCGGCTAATAAGTCCCCTCTTATATTTGAGAACCACTCTATATTTAATTTTTTTAACATAAAATACAGTACACCTCTTTATGATTATTTTTTGTTGACTTCTAACTCTCATAGAAGCCAGGGTCGTTTGTAACTATTTAGAATGTAACAAACAAGAATTCAAATGTCTACAATTTTTCGTTCCAAAATAGATCTTTTTTGGAACTAGCGGCGCATTCTGCGCTATCCATCTTATTTTGTTATAATGAAATATACAAAATTCATCAGGAGTTGATGATTTGATTTTTGGATATGCGCGTCCGTTTAGTCAAGATCAGGATGTAACAATACAGATAACTGCACTTAAAGGGTTCAACTGTGAAAAAATATATATTGAACAAACAAATTCAGCAAAAAACAGACCAGAATTTGAGTCATTATGCAACAGTTTAAATACCGGAGATACCGTAATCATTTATAAGTTATACAGCATTGCGGACTCTACAAAAAACCTAATCGATATCATAGATTTTTTCAAAAGGAAACAAATCCACTTTATTTCAATATTAGACAAAGTGGACACCACAAAGAAAAACGGTTCCATATTCTTCGATTTTTTAGAAAGAGTCGGCAAATTTCAATTTGACATGATTAGTGAAAACACAAAGCTTGGAATTCAAGAGGCGAAATTAAAGGGGAAAAATACAGGACGTCCGAGAAAACCAGACCATAATGTCCGGCGCGCGATGGAAATGTATCAAAGCAAAACGTATACCATTCAGCAAATTACCAAAGAGACGGGCATCAGTAAAACAACACTGTACCGTTATTTAGATAATTGGAATGATTTTGATTCATAATAAACACGAATAAAAAACATACCGCTATTTTGGGTATGTTTTTTATTCGTGATTCATTCCCTCTCAAAAATGATCCACATAAACAACGCCGGAAATGGTCTGTGTTAAAACCGGAAAAGATAAATGTTGGGAAATATCTTGTGAAACAGTCTCATTAACCCGCTCAATTTTTGTATGAATTGTTCTCCTTTTCCGCAGCTTCTGCATCCGCTTTAGTCACATGGACCGTGCCAAATGGATGGTTAGGCGGGGCATAAATGGAGTATAGTTTTAGCGGCGTATTGCCTGTATTGATCAGGTTGTGCCATGTGCCGGCAGGTATGACGATGGCTGAATCATCATAGACATTTCGCTGAAAGTTTACCTGATCTTTACTCTTGCCCATTTTAACGATCCCGCGGCCTTGCTCAATCCGCAAAAATTGATCGAGGTTAGAATGCATTTCCAAACCGATATCTTCTCCAATATCAATACTCATGACAGTAACTTGCAGGTGCGCTCCTGTCCATAGCGCAGTACGGAACGTATTGTTTTGTTTTGTTGCTTTATTGATATTAATAACAAATGGTTTCGGCCCATAATCTGTCAAGTGAAGGTTTTGGCCTGCGTTTTCATGCTTCATTTTATATGGATTCATCCAATAAACCGACCTTCCACCGCAGCACACATAATAAGGGTATTGATGTGTAACAGGTATATAATACATTTTCAGATCCCCACATTTTTTTATTTTATGATATTACCCTATGCGTTTGTTGTGGGAATGTGCCACTTACATAACTTCTTAATAAAGAAAAGCTGTTGTATTGGTCACCTTATTTGAAAAACCCATGATTTCAAGCATTTGAGTTCTTCACTACACTCATTTACCATAAAAGTTATAATTTAACTTCTCTATTGCGATCAATGAATAAGGTTACTACAACACTAGCTATACTAACGAACGTTCCTGCAATAGAAACAAGAATTGTCCAAAAGCCATCGGGAATAAGAAAGCCGATTGGGATTAGCCCCATAAAAGTCAAAACGATAAAACATTGGTATACTGCAGATATGATTCTTACAACAAGGTTGCCAAAAAAGGACATGGCTAATGGAGGGATGAATAAAAATACAACGATCCCAATTGATATCATTAAAATAATAGGCTCATCAAATGAAATGACATGCTCTCCAGGTGAATTTTCAGCAGCCACTAGCATAACAACTATAGACATTATCAGTGTAAGTAAAACCAGAAAAAACCTTTTAAACAACATTATGACTCCTTTTTTAAAATGTACCTATAACGGGTCCTTTCCATAACCATTTTATGTGATTCAATAAAGAATATGCAGTTTTAACACAGCCGCCACAAGCACTATTTATCATTAAGATATAACAGATACCAGTGGTAACTAACCACATAAAATGTCGTATTTATAGCGGCTTAGCTGTGGTATACCCTTCTTTTTTTGCTGAGATGATGAAATTACCTTCCTCCTTTTTTACCAATTATGATAAAACCTTTATCTAACAGCTTATCAAATATATAGAAATTAAACAATTTTGTATTCTAACTCCCCTGTAATTGTATGATCACTTCCTTCATCATAAGTATCATCTTCATTAATTGAATAGATAGGTATTCCCGTCATTTCAACTACCGCTTAAATATCTCAATTTCATTTTGCCTACTAACATTTCTTTGTTCCGGTTATAGGACAAAAAATACCAAGGGTCTACAATCGTTGGTATCGTTGGTGCGGCCGAGAGGACTTGAACCCCACGGATGATTCACCCACTGAGCCCTCCTCAACATATCACTGATTATGAAAGGATTGTTTTCGTTACACTCTCTATCTTCCATATTCATCATTTCTATAAAAAAATTAGTGGCAAGTCATGAATTCCTAAAGGGGATTTAATAACTCAAACTGATTTATGTAAATTATTCGGCTTTCAGGATATACACGGACCAATAGACCTCGTTCCCTATTGTTTTGATGTTGATTGTGCTTGATCTGATTTTCCCAAAAAAGTTATTGACAATAAAAAAATATTCATGTTATTATTGAATATTTGATAATACACCTCCATATATGGTAACCTTAAGAAAGGTACCATATATGGAGGTGTATGATATGTTTCAAATTGGCGATCACATTGTTTATCCAATGCACGGCGCAGGTATAATTGAAGCCATAGAAGAAAAAGATTTTTTAGAGGAAAAACAACAGTATTATGTCATCAAAATGTCAATCAGTAATATGACAGTTATGATTCCAGCGCGTAAACTATTGAGTTCAAGTATACGACCAGTTACTGATATACTTGCATTAAAACACATTCTACACATTTTTCAGCATGGAGAATCAGATAGGTTACTGCCGTGGAAACAAAGGTATCAAGTAAACACGAACAAAATAAAAACGGGTGAAATACTAGAAGGTGTTGAAGTTGTACGTGATTTAATGCGTATGAAGAAAGAAAAAGCACTTAATACAAGCGAAAAAAAAATGTTGGATCATGCACATGAATTTTTGATTAGTGAACTTGAAGTCATTAAAGGAATCACTGAAAATCAAATAAAAAGTTTCTGTTAAGGTTAATTATTGATCATGAATTGCATTCTGAAAAATATCCTGAATTTTTTGATAATCTTATGATTAAAAGTAAAGTACATCATTTCAAATATGTTCAACTTCTTCAACTTACTTTTGGAACATGAACCTCTTTTGTTATTCCTATCATCTATTCCCTTTTTATTATTTAGCTTTCTTCTGCGAACATTTGAAGAAAAAAACGAAATAGTATTGATTTTTTTAATCCTGATTCACACTGCCAAGGACAAGGAGCCGCAAAGATGGAAGAGAGGGAGGGCTTTCATTGTTTTAGGATCTTAGTGATTATTTCTAGGTTTCCCCTCACGAGTTGGTAACATCTAAATATATGGTCAACAATAAAAAATGACGAAGTTTTTTGAAATAAAACAATAAGAGGGTGTGGAGATACGAAACATATGCCTGCACAAGAATTAAAAAAGCGAAAAAGGGTTGCTTCTATTGTGGAATTCTTGTAGTAGTTGGACCCAGCTGTTATCTTAGCTAATCAAGAGTTCTTAAAAATTGCCGAATGAACGAAGAAAAGGATGATTCTTTACGAAAAGGGATGGTCCTTTTTGTTTACTTGTCGTAATAATAGGATAAACATACATTTCATTTGATCCTGATGAATTTAAAGGAAGAAGAGTGTCGGGATTATCATCGGTACTTCGTTTAGCGTGACGCTTTTGGCAGATGGCACAACACATTTACGCTGGCTTTTTGTTCGTATTGGAAAAGAAAATATATTCCACATATTGTAAACCAAGTATGTTATACTGTAAAAAAACCTTTGAAGCTTTAAATCTTTTTCTATTACCTTGTACCATCTCCCTACTCGAACGTTGAGTGGGTTTTTTTGAGAACATAAAAAAACAGGCCCTATTTAAAGAACCTGTTTGTATAAACGATTGAAGATTAAGCTTTTTGAACGTTAGCAGCTTGAGCTCCACGAGCACCTTGCTCAACGTCAAACGTTACTTTTTCACCTTCGTCTAAAGATTTGAATCCGTCACTTTGGATTGCAGAGAAGTGTACGAATACATCGTCTCCGTTTTCACGTTCGATGAAGCCAAAACCTTTTTCTGCATTAAACCATTTTACTGTACCTTGTTCCATTATTGTTGCCTCCTAGTGTGTTACCACACAGTATATACTATCCTTGCCCATAGTATCATCAAGACGAAAAGTTAATATTCATACTATCCTTTACACCGAACAAAAATAATTCTTCTTTATCATAACACGAAACGGAAATCATTCCAAATTAATATTTTCGTTTTATTCATTATTATTTCTTAAATGTATGGAATCCAGTACAGCAGCAGTAAAAAAACAGAAAATGCCAATCATACTGCACCAATTTTTTAATATGTCTAAGAGGTCTATTCCTAACTATGGTTTGAAAACACCGTGAAAATGAATCACGAGTGTCTTCAAGCCTTTTCTTTGCTCTTTAGCACTTCATTATTGATTATTAAAGATTTCTATCAAAAGCTCAGCTGTTTCTTGCCCAAATGGAGCAGGGCTGTTCACTGGTAGAGCTTTGTTCTGCAGATTTCCAAAGCCTTTATCCTTCTGTCTCTCTTTTTGACACTTATCAATCCATCCAAATTTTCTCTACTATTTCCTCAAACACTCCATGTTCACAGGCTCAATAAACCGATCGCCATAGGGAAGCAGGGAGAGAGTTTGGCCAGATAAATAGCCGGGTATACTCTTCATATCCTTTTGTATCCCGGTTGGCTCTGCTAATAAAGATTTAACTGAACTTGAAACATTTTGATTTCCAATAATTTCACAAATAATTGGGAAAGATACCTTCATATATGGAGTATGACGCTGGGTCTTCAAAGGCAATAAAACATTTTCTATACTCAGAAGATCATCAGGGAAGGGGAACCTTTTAAAAATGAATGAAAAAAACCTCAGGACTTTGAGAAAACTGGTCACACCTTATGAAAAGTCCGATTTACAAAAAAGTATTTGTCAAATCATGAACACATTGGTACCATTTTTCCTGTTATGGTGTTTGGCATATAAGAGCTTGTCGATTTCTTATTTTCTTACATTAGCGATTTCTGTCGTTGCTGCAGGTTTTTTAGTGAGAACATTCATCATCTTTCATGATTGCTGCCACTATTCCTTTTTTAAGAACAGAAAGGCGAATCGAATCCTTGGAACAATCACAGGAATTCTAACTCTGCATCCTTTTGATCATTGGGCACACGACCATTCTGTCCATCATGCGACAAGCAGCAACCTGGACAAACGCGGGACAGGCGATATTTGGGTACTGACCGTTGAGGAATATAAGGAAGCCTCAACTAAGACAAAAATCATGTACCGTTTGTACAGAAATCCGTTTGTTATGTTTGTGATTGGACCGCTTTACGTCTTCGGAATTACCAATCGTTTTAATCGTAAAGGGGCTAAACGTAAAGAACGGCTGAATACATATGTAACGAACCTGGGGATCGTCACGTTGGCAGCACTTTTATGTTGGGCTATTGGCTGGCAAAACTTCCTTCTGGTTCAGGCGCCAATTTTTCTGATATCGGGATCTCTCGGCATTTGGATGTTTTATATTCAGCATACGTTTGAGGACTCTTATTTTGAAGAAGATAAGCATTGGGAATATGTAAAAGCAGCAGTTGAAGGAAGTTCTTATTATAAGCTACCAAAAGTCATGCAATGGCTAACAGGCAATATCGGTTTCCATCATGTTCACCATCTAAGCCCGAGAGTGCCAAACTATAAGCTTGAAAAAGCGCATAACAACGCTGAACCATTGCAAAACGTTCCGACCATTACACTGGCAACAAGTCTTAAGTCGTTAAAGTTCCGCCTATGGGATGAAGAAAGCAAAAAATTTGTCGGTTTTAGCCACTTAAAAAAAGCTTCTAAAAGCCAAGTATCACCGCGGCTTGGAGCGGATTAAATAAATCCCCCTAACCGATGATAAGGGGCAGTGTATCTTGCAGAATAAAAGTGCAGTCTCGCGCAACGGTTTTGTGCAGAGGCCAGCACTTTTTTAGTGCCAAATACACTCACAGACTCCACAATCGTATTCCGCCCAAAAAAATAATACCAAAGGTGGTTAAACCCTTGATATTATTGGGATGAGGACGAGAGGACTTGAACCTCCATGGGTTATTCACCCAATAGGATCTCAATAAAGTGAAAGCTAATTGTCAGTTACAAAAGCCTGTCATTTCAAGCATTTGAATTCATTTATTACATGTATTTTCATCGTTTTATATTCATTTTGGGCATAAAATGGGCACTGTTTTTAGGCTGTAAGCACACTGATTAATTCAAACTTCATATCCCAATCTAATGAAAGAAAGAGCAATGAATAGAAGCTGCAAACATAACTGCTCCAGTTCCATTCTTTAATTCTCGAATCTAAAGGTTTAATAAAAGTGGGCTTATATTTAGTTTTTTAATCTCTTTTCCATCTGTTCTGCCATTTGTTTTGAATTTGGATTTCCTTCATTTTGCAATTGGTCAATGATATTCATATAATCCATTTCACTTCGATTCTGACTTAATTTATATGCAGCCTGAATGTCATCCACCTTAATCTTAAAACCGACAATCGCTTTCAGTTGTCTTTCTAAGAGTTCAGGAGAAAGTTCATCCCATAAAATTGGATTTTCTCGATGTTTTTCGTATTTCTCCATCATTGTTGTTAATTCTTCTATTAATTCATCTCTCTCTAAAATACTTGCTTGACCGTATATATGGACGGCTTGATAATTCCATGTCGGAACATCTTCATGCCCGTACCAAGAAGAAGAAATGTAAGCGTGTGTTCCCTGAAACATAACAAGCACATCTTCACAGGTTTCAAATGTTCTCCACTGCCGATTTCCATAAGCGATATGCCCAGTGATATAGTAATCATCACCTTTTTTATTTAACCCCAAAGGCAAATGCGTGGCAATTGGTTTCCCTTGTTCTGTCGTGACGATCGTGCCAAAAGAGTTTTTTTGAACGAAATCCCAAATTTCATCAACATTTGAGACCTTAAAATATTTTGGAATATACATAATCATCCTCCTTCCAAAAATTATATAAGTGTTTTAGCCATTATAAAGTCCGTTTGTTTTTCATGCCCCATATAAAAAGAATGGGCTCCAGTTTGAACAAACCCCATTTTCTTATAAAAAGCAATAGCATTTTCGTTTTTTTCCCATACGCCCAGCCAGATTTTCTTTTTATTCAGTTCCTTCGCAATTTCCATAGCTTTATTCAACAGATATTTACCAAGTCCATGTTTTTGAAATTTGTTCTTGATATAAATCCTCTCGATTTCAAGTGATTCATCACCCATTTTTTCAGTCTGGGCATCATTGGTATTGACCTTTAAATATCCAGCGACTTCATTATTAAAATATACAAAAAAGAAGCGCGAAGAAATATTGGATAATTCTTTTTCTAATTGTTTTAAGTTAAAAGCCTTTTCCAGATAGGCATTCATATTTTCGGGCGAATTCTGATCCTTAAATGTCTCATTAAATGTTTCATAACTAATGTCTTGAAGTTTGCCCAAGTCTTCAAGTGTGCACTTTTTTATATTGATAGTCATTTAAATATGTCACTCCTTTATAACATCAATAATTTCTCTTGTTCCCTTTTTTTACAAAATCCCAATCTTTTTCTATATTTTTTCTTACTCTTTGAAGAAAATTGAAAATGGTCTCCGCTTCTCTTTCAGAAAATCCCTCTAAAGCGACACGATTCGAATGATCATTTTCTCTTTTTATAAAAGGAAATACCTCATTCCCTTTTTCCGTCGGAAAGAGTTTTTTTATTTTTTTGTTATGTTCATCATCTTTCTTTTCAATAAAGCCCTTCATTTCAAGTTTTTTTATTGCACGAGCTGCGGTTGTTCGGTCTACTTTAATCATCTCAGCTAACTTTTCTTGAATGATTCCCGGGTTTTCACATATTCGGACAAGGTACAAATACTGCCCTTTTGTCAGGTCATGTTCTTTAAATTCGATATTGCTTATAGAATCCAATGCTCGTGCAATCATTCCAATTTCACGAAGAATATCCTTCATCATTAAACTCCTTACGTATGTGTTTTTGTTGTATTTGCAATAAAAATAGCGTACATTAAATATAACTCATCTTTGTTGTATTTACAACAAAAAAATAAAGATAAAGAGGTCGAGTAAAGTGAAATATGTTTTTTATGTATTAGGAATTTTAATCTTAACCCTTGGTATTTCTTTCACGATTCAATCAGATCTTGGAGCTTCCCCTTTTGACGCACTTTTGGTGGGACTGTCCATAAATGTGGGGCTTACTGTGGGAAGTTGGGAAGTCATCATAGCTCTTATATTAATATGTTGTAATTCATTTTTAAAAAGACAAAAACCTGAAATTTCGGGGTTGTTAACGGCCTTTATAACGGGTATGGGGATTGATATATGGCTTTTTTTATTGCACTTTTCTGTAACACCTGAAACTTTGCACAGCAAAATTGTTTGTTTTGCAATTGGCTTAGTTGTTATAGGATTGGGAACCGCAACATATTTACACACAAAATTCGCCCCGATTCCTGTTGACCGGCTAACATTAATCATAAAAGAATTAACGAAAACCAATATATTTTTTTCGAGAACATTCATTTACCTCGTCTTCTTGATAATGGCGTTTATTTTGAATGGACCAATTGGCGTTGGAACTATACTAACCGTTTGTTTAGGTGGGTTAATTCTTAATTACTTCATGCCCTTTACTGAAAAAGTGTTGGATCGCATACTAACAAACTCCAGTACATCACCAAATGATGGTCAAGATAAAAAGCATTCCATATAGAAGGTAATTTAAGTAAGTGGGCACAAGAGGTAAAAACAGATGAATATGAAAAATACCAAGGTCGTCAAAACCCTTGGTATCATTGATGCGGCCGAGAGGACTCGAACCTCCACGGGGTTTGCCCCCACTAGGTCCTCGACATAGTGAAAACGTATCATGTATTACATAAACCTTATAAATAAAGCATTCTTTATCTTCATTTCCACCTATTTTCTTCTTTTTCATGAATTTTGAGCAAAAATTGGGCACTACTTTTTTTAAAAATCACTAAAATATTAGCTTTAAATAATTCCAGCTAAGACCTAAGAAACCACTAACAAGAGAAGTAATGTGGTCTCGCCCACTGGGTGCGATAGTTTTTTCTTTTGGTAGTATCTTGACTTGTCCGATTTTGTAATTCAGTGTAGATAGACAGAGATAAAAAAGAGTACGTATTAATCTTGAATAGCACAAAAAACACTACCCTTTTCGTTACTTTAGAGAAAGGATAGTGTTTTTTCGTTTTGCGGGTATCGGGAAAATCTCTGCTAATAGCAATACCTCAATAAGAAGATCGCAATTTCCACTTACCAAGCTATATCAAGGCTTACTTGTCTGATTTGGGATGTTTGGGGTACAAAAGTTTGAGTTACAAACATTATTGTCCAAAAAATCATTTACTGTAATTATTTTACATGGTATTATTTGTATTATGCATGCGAAGTATGCATGTATAATAAATTAAATTAAAAAGGAGTGCTTGATCGTGAATCTTAAGTCCATTTTCAAAGGAGTAACATCGACTCTGATAGCTGGTGTAATTGTTGGAACTTGTGCTATACCCGCTTTTGCGGAGTCGACTACAAGTGTATCGTCGAAAAATTATGCAGTTACAAGTGGAGAATTCAAAGCTCTAGACAGGGAGGTTTCAGATGGCTCTGTTGATCAATCAAGCTGGAGTCGGACGTTCGAATTAGATGAGAACGACGGGGCACAAGTAAACTTCTGGGCTTCAAATAACGGGAGTAATGACATAAAAATATCAATTGATGGAATAGTCTCAAGAACTCTCGCACCAGGCGAGCAAGGCAACATTTCTGCTGAGGTTGAAAATGGTTGGTTTGGTTGGACATACAATTACACATTTACAGCTTCACCAACGGCTCAAGGTGGTAGTGTTAAGATGAACTATCGTATTGCTCAAAGAAATAATTAACGAATTACGGAAAGGTAATCACTCATTACCTTTCCGTAATTTCATCATTTTTTAGTTTTTTAAAAGATTCCTTACTTTCTATACTTTGGAGATAAATTCACTCCAGGTTTTTCATCTTCTCTTTTTCTAAAAATAAAAGGTTTTGTATTAAACCCTATATGATGCAAATCAAACCCATTAGTAATTACTTTTCTCTAATTTTCTACTCCTGCTTTTCCTGCTCTTTTCCCCTCAACCTTATGAAATCTTATCATGTCCTATATTTAAGGGTTATACAGCTCTTATTATCATTATTTACACCTTTTTTGATGTTTTTCATATTTTCTGGGCAGTAAAGAAACCTTGACCACTCGCCAAGATAAGTAAAATAAAAAACGAAGGCATCAATAAAGTGGAAGCTTATTATCAGTTATATAAGCCTGTTATTTCAAGCATTTGAAGTCATTCATTACACTCATTTACACCATTTTATATTCATTTTGGGCACAAAATGGGCACTGTTTTTAGTCTGCAAATAAACAACCATTAGATAAAAATTTAGAATCTTGCACATGTCACCAATGTTATATTCACTAGAATAAAAATGTACCAACACCCCTTGTTGATATGGGGATAAACTAAAACCGAATCCCTTATAAAAGAGATTCGGTTATCTTTACAGAGTCTTATGTTAGTTCTGAAAGTTTACCGTCATCGATATACACAACACGGTCGCATAAATCTAACATTCTTTTATCATGAGTAACCATTACAGCAGCTTTTTCTCTAGATTTCACTTCATCTGCTAACATTTTTACAATTGTACGGCCGCGCTCTGAGTCAAGACTCGCTGTCGGCTCATCAGCAAGAATGATCTCCGGGTCATTCATCCAAGCCCGAGCAATGGCAACACGTTGACGTTCTCCCCCGGATAAACTTTGTGGATAACTATTCATACGATGCTTTAATCCAAGTCTTTGAAGAAGATCAATTGCTCTTTGTTCTGCTTTGTTATTAGAACTTCCCGCTAGCTTCGAAATAAGCAATAACTGGTCACGAACCGTTAAATAAGGGATTAAATTAGATGACTGAAATACAAATCCGATTTTTTTTAATCTAATGCGATTCATCTTTTTTTCCGTTACTTGACTGATATCACTTCCATCAATCATAATGCGGCCTCTTGTTGGAGAAAGCAACGCTCCGGCAATTGAGAGAAACGTACTTTTACCAGAACCGGATGGCCCGACAACTGCAACAAATTCTCCGGCTTTCACTTCAAGAGACACTTGATCAAGAACTTTTACAGACGATTCGCCGTCACCGAACACTTTATCAATATGGTCAAGAATCAATTTTTGACTCATTGTGCTGCACTTCCAATCGCTTCAATAGCGTCAATTTTTGTAACTTTATATAGAGATATTAACGATCCAATCACTGAAACAGCCAGAAAAAGACCTGAAGAACCTAAAACTAATTTCGGTGTAAGGTCAAATGGCATGCTGCTTGGTAAAATAGCCGCCACACCATATGTTAGTACTATACTGATTACAAGACTGATAAATGTTAATAATAAAACTTGGAATACAATATTGCGCGCTATATAACCGGTCGTTGCACCAATGGCCTTTAATACCCCGAATTGATTGATTTTCTGTATGGTCATAACATAGAAGAATACGGCTAACACAAAAGCTGCAATAATAAATAGAAAAACAATCATCATGATAAGCGAGCCTTGCTCCTCAGAGTATCCAGGAATACTCTTGAGAGCCTCACTTTTATCAATTAAATCAACCCCTGCTACATTCTTATCAATTTGCTCTGCAGCATCTTGACTTGTCTTTAAAGCGATTGCGTTAAAAAACAATTGTTTATTAGCAGAAAGTTTATGAATTTCTCCCCACTCTTTGAAATTGATGTGGATCACAGGTGTGTGGCTAAATGATTCTCCTTTTGAGAACCCCACAATCTCAAACGTTTTACCGGAGAACTGCTCTTTTATATAGTCCCCCAATCTCAATCCATCTTCTTTTAGCGAACTATCTGCAACGATTTCATTTGTGGTCTTGTTGTTAATCATACGGCCATCGATAACATCAGGAGCCAAAAATCCTTTCATATCTACGGCAAAGAATGTGGCATCAATCTTTTTAGAAGACCCTTTCTGAGTAAATGTGGTCATCTGTATTCCTAAAGGTGCAGCTGATTCATTGTTGGTGTAGTCTTGAATGTCTTTCAGTTTGTCCTCAGACAATATTGAACGGACCAAGCGATGATCTGCTTCTTTTTGAATCACAAGATAGTCTGTATCCATCTTTTGAATTGAAGAAGCATTATCAGAAGCTAGTCCTTTTGCAAGTCCAGAAACAAAAAGAACAAGCCAGGCGATAAGCACCATGATGAACCCAATTAAAAAATAACGCAACTTAGCATATTTAAGTTCTCGTAAAGCAAGAAACACCGTCTTTTCCTCCAATCAATATCATTTATCCTTAACAGCTTTTTTTGCCTGAGATAAATATAGATTGGGAATATGAACAGAACATGAACGGGAAATTACATTACTTTTTAGGCAGGCAAATATGAAAAGCGGTTCCTTTCCCTAGTTGGCTTTCAACATGGATTTGACCATTATGCAGCTCAATAATTTTCTTAGTAATGGCAAGTCCTAAACCGCTGCTGGCTTCTTTACGGTTCCTAGCCTTATCTGCTTTATAAAAGCGGTTGAATATATGAGGTAAGTCATTTTGTGAAATACCAATACCTGTATCCTTGATCTCAATGTAATATTCATTTTCTTTTTTTATCAGTTTTATGGAAATTACCCCGCCTTTTTCAGTGAATTTGATACTATTTACAAGCAAGTTAGTCCACACTTGATGGAGCAATTGCTCATCCGCATAAATGAGAGCAGAAGGGAGCTCCATTTCCACAGTTAAATCTTTTTCACGCCAGTTCCATTCAATCATAAATAACACTTGTTTCATTTGAGCAGCGACATCAAAGGTATTTTTACTCAATATTTCCTTCTCTTTATCTAAGGATGCTAGTGTTAGTAATTGCTTACTTAACTGTGACATGCGCCGGCTCTCATTTTCGATGATAGACAAGTAATGCTGACGCTGTTCTTTAGATAATTTCTTAGATTGCAATGTCTGTGAAAAGCCTTGTATAGAAGCAAGCGGTGATTGAATTTCATGTGAAACGTTAGAAACAAATTCTTGGCGCATAGCTTCCAGTTGCTCTAAACTTTTTGCCATTTGCGAAAAATGGTCGGCCAATTCACCAATTTCATCACGCAATTTTACGTTTAATTGAATATCATATTTTCCTTTAGCGATTTGTTTTGTAGCTTGAGTTAATGTAATGATTGGCTTAACAATATAACGGGTACTGATCAAAACAAAAAGAATGCTGATTAAAATGGTGAGAAGAAGAATCAATGCAAAAAAGGTTCGTAGTTCCCCAAATTGGAGCTCCGTATTAGGACGGAAAAAAAGGGCATATTGATGTCCTTTGTCCGTGATTGGAACTCCGATCGTATTGAGCAGTGCATTGTCAAAAAAACCTGTAATAAAGCCTTTAGAAGAAAACTGAGAAATACCGTGATATATGTGACCATCTAAAACGGATTGAATCACTTGATCACTTAAATCTTTTTCTCTGAAAGATCCGCCAAAAAAAGAGCTGTGGCCATGTTCATTGACTAAATAAATTTGGTAACCTAAATCACCGATATTCGTTAAATAGTCGTCAAGGTTAACATTAGGGTTGTTTTCATAAAATGTCTTTACATCTTCGGCCATGCGGGTTAATTTTTTGTCATTATAAGGTTTAAGGTTATATTGGTAATATGCATTGGAAATAAAAAAAGCAGCCACACTGCTGAAAATCATCACAACAATAGTGGTAATAACAATTTTTAAATAGAGTGTCCTCACTTTTGTTCCACCACCAATTTATAACCAATACCGCGAATCGTTTTAATATGAAAATCATCAGTAACAGAAAAACGACTGCGCAGCCGTTTAATATGAACATCAACTGTTCGATCATCTCCGTCAAAGTCGGCTCCCCAAATCAAATGGATTAATTCTTCCCGTGTAAAAATTCTGTCTGGGTAGCTTGCAAGCTGTGACAATAGTTCAAACTCTTTCATCGGCAGCATCAGCAATTTATCGTTACAATGCACTTCATAGCTTTTCCTGTCTATGACAGTATGATTAAGGCGGATTTTTTCTGAATTCACCATTTTATAACGACGAAGTAAGGCTTTTATGCGAAACATCAATTCTTTCGGCTCGAAAGGTTTAGTCAGATAGTCATCCGTTCCGGCAGAAAACCCTTTTTCTTTATCCATGAGCTGGTCTTTAGCAGTCAGCATAATAACAGGAAAATCATAATATTTTCTAATTTCTTCACAGAGCTGAAAACCGTCCTTATGAGGCATCATGACGTCGACCACAGCTAAATGAACTTGCTTTGTTGCAAGAATGGAAGAGGCTTCTTCACCATCGAAAGCTTCAAAGACACCAAAGCCCTCGACTTGAAGATAATGTCTAAGTAATTCAAGAATATGTTCATCATCATCCACAATGAGTATATTTATCATTTTAAAGACCCCTATCAAGTACATTTTGTCTCTAGTCCATTTATATAATAAAAAGTATAACTGAATAATCTTCCATGACACTTGTTTTAGATTAACATATCCATCATAACCTTCAACTGACAGTCAGTAAAACAAAGCTTTTAATTAATTGTAAATCAAGGGATCGTTAAAAGTATGAATACCAAGGGTGACAATTATTCACAGAAACAAAAGGCCGTTATTTAAAGTCATCATTTATAGCACAAAATGAGCAAAAGTTCAGTAATCCATCAAATAAAAAAAGGAAGGTATAATTACCTTCCTCTTTATGCACCAACTCGATCTGCGGCAATGTTGAAACCACCATTTGGAGTACTGTTTTTATCTACAGAATGAATAAATGTTAAGATGCTACTTAACACCATTACTGTCAATAGAATTCGGCTGATCTTCATTTATAATCTCTCCTTTCTTTATTTTTGTCTCGCCCCAATACTAATACGATAATACTCATTTATAGCTCTAAATTTCCCTGATGATGAAAATAATGCCCAATTTCGGTAGCGAAATTTTCAACGTCAGCAAACATTTTTCTGTGTTTGAACCACCCCAGGCATACGGTTGCCCTTCATATTTCAAGGCTTCTTTCATGACCGTTTCATAAAAGTCCATAGAGCCATTTTCAGGCGCTACATTTTTATCAGAACCTTACATATCTCATGACGTAATCAACATAACTTGGATCACCATAGCTTTTCCAGCCCATTTTAAAAGCTTGCAATCGGCTAAAATCAAGTGCCAGTTTCTTTGTGTATTTCCCGCCATTCTTTTTCACATATCCAGAACCAAAGTTGTATGCCTGTAAGGTTAAACGGACAACCTCGCCAGCCTGTTTAAAAATCTTCTTAAAATGTTTAATGCCGACTTCAATTTCATATTCTGAGTCAGTTATGGAGTTTGGAGGTAAGCCAATACTCTCGGAACTTTGCATAATATCTAAAGAACGCCCACCACTTTCCTGCATGGTGAGCGCCATAATAATATTCACTTGGTCAAAAAACCTTCCTGACGGGCGTACTTTTCAAATACAGCCCTAAATCGTTCGACTTCCGGTGCAATGCCAACCGTTTCATATTCACCATCCCCGCCGCCTTTAGGCAAGTGGGCAGTTCGTGGGGAGTACACAATTTTTTTAAAAAATACCAA
Source organism: Bacillus vallismortis (assembly GCF_040784915.1). Lineage (GTDB taxonomy): Bacteria > Bacillota > Bacilli > Bacillales > Bacillaceae > Bacillus > Bacillus subtilis_G. Next base: position 544,311 of record NZ_CP160797.1, on the reverse strand, counting down.
GGGCGTCAAAACCCTTGGTATCATTGATGCGGCCGAGAGGACTTGAACCTCCACGGGTTATTCACCCACTAGACCCTCAACATAGTAAATCCATATCACTGGTTATGAAAGCTTGTTTTCATTACACTCCTTATTTTGATTTTCCATCATTTCTATACGTTTATATGAATTATGGTTAAAAAATGGTGAGCCAAAACAATGAACGTCTTAATTTTTTCACCTATTTTGATTATAAATTTTAATTTCTCCTTATTATAAAAAGGCTGACGAAAATTTTCGTCAGTCTTTTCTTTGGTATTCTAGATCTCCTCATATTCCGTTTTGATATAATTTACTTATAACTAACTTGGGAGGTTACATTGCTAATGAAACCACGGATTACAGTAATCACTTTAGGCGTAGATAACTTAGAAAAATCGCTGCACTTCTATCGGGATGGTCTAGGTCTGCCTACAGAAGGAATAGTTGGCACAGAATTTGAACATGGTGCAGTAGCCTTTTTTGACTTACAAACAGGACTAAAACTTGCCATATGGAATCGCAAAGACATCGCACATGAGACAAAAGTTACTTTAACTGCACCAAGCCCTGCCGAATTTACATTAGGACATAATGTTAATAGTAAAGCTGAAGTCGATAAAGTCATGGAACAGGCAAAACAGGCAGGAGCAACGATAACTGATCCTGCTCATGATACTTTTTGGGGCGGATACTCCGGTCACTTCCAAGACCCTGATGGGCACTTATGGGAAATCGTTTGGAATCCGCACTGGGATACAATTGAATAACCAAATTTTAATAAGTAAAAAACACTGATTTTAATTTTACCCATAATGGAGTAGTGTTTTTCATGCAAGAAAGTTAATGACTTGCTATTGGTGCCAAAAATTTACCATCAGAAAAGGTGACCTTGTATCACCGTTTTTAACAATGTTTTTGTTGTTCATTTAAAACAGAAAAGTTATGAATAACTCCATTGGATTTTTCCAGCGTTTTGCAAATTCTTTACTCTGTATAGTGTAAGAGAAAATTGTTCGTTCTTTTATTTCTCTTCCAGTCGATTCATCAGTGTATGACTTAGCTTTTGAATCAATCCCTAAGAAATAAACCTCTTTTCCATCAGATGAGTATTGAGGAATGCCTGACTAAGTAATTTGAACTCCCCATTCTCTTTAATTTATTTGTTCCCAAATCTAACTCATATACAGTTCTGGACTCATTATCTGATTCTGAGCCAGACGTAAATAAAACCTTGTTATACCTTTTGGTGCAATTGCAACATCTTGTATAGGTTTAGTAAGGCTTCCAATTTGCTTTGTTTGTTTGTTTGTTTTGAACTAATAATTGAAAAGAAAGTTTTAGGAGGTTTTGGCGGGTCTCCTGTTAAATTTGCTTTTTTTCAACATTTTACATATCTTCGGTTAAAGAATAATGTAAAACAATTTGATTATTTTCACGTGAATTATATTGGAAAAAGGCTACATTTTGATCTTCATTTGATTTATGGAAATATAATTGCGGTTTTTTTAGTGATCAAATTAAGTGAGGCCAAATGGAAGTTGCGATGGTTTGGTAGATTTACTCTCATATATATTGTTGTTTCATCAGAAGAGAGTTGCAGTTCGTCAGCGTAATCAAAACTTTTGGTTACAATTTCTTTTCTGCCCGTTTTTAATTCGAAACGTACAACATTTAATTTATTTTGTTTATCTCTTTTTGTGTAATATAATGTGCTTCTGTCTTTATTTAAAGTCATTGAAAGATATTCTGTCATTTTTCTTGATGGAGGATATCATCATTGAAGTAATAGGAGGTAATCAGGTGTGCATTAGTAAATGAAACCAAAAGATCAGGCTCTGAAATTTTTGACGTTATATGTTTTGTATGACTATATATAAATTTGAAAATAAGATTAAAATACTAACTAAACCTATAACAAATAAGATGACCCACATTTTTTTGTTTTGCACGTTTACATCCACCTTTAAAAGAAGCAGGCAACTATGCTTGCTATATAATGAAAGGATGCTACATGTTGTAACATCCTTACTTGTTCATCACATTTGAACTGATGATTATAGATTTTTTAATTTGCTTCTAATTAAGACTTTTCCCCAATAAGTCTTAATATACTGCTTAGAACAACAATAGATGAAAATACTAATAGAGGTGTACTTATCTGTTGTTCGGTTAATAACTTAATACCAATAACTAAGACTAGCGTTACTATACAAGCTATGTTTATCCATTTCCACCAAGACATTTGTAAAACTCCCTCTAACTTGATTTACATTTCCAACACTCCCTTCTTATATAATTTGCTTTGTTTTTTCTAGGAATAATAAAAAGGATGCTATACGATGTAACACCCTTTTTATGCTTTGATTCTCAATATAAACTTTTAAGCTAGTCATTCGACCGTCCGGCAAATATCTTGTTTTATAGAATGTGTAACGATATTCAGCAAACCCTCTTATTCGTTCGCCTTCGACAACCAACATGCAATCTCTGCTTAAACTTCTCACAAAAACTAAAGAGGGGATACCCACATTAAAACCTAAGCTTTTGAATCGTTTGTCTGCAGCCCACACCGCACATTTTCACTCCACCTTATGTCATCTGTACTTTAACTATTTCTTAAAAATTGTTGAAATAAATAGTATATTTTAACTTTGATGGTATAATTAAAGAAAATTTTATATTACTGGAGTGATAGCTTGAATAAATCAACTTTGAAAGGAATTATAAGCACCGTTATAGGGGCAATGCTAATTAACTTTTTATTTTTTTGGAAACAAACTGACGGCATATTTGATTTTATAATCTGGCTCGGTTCTTCCGCCATTCTAGGCTATATAATTTTTGCACCTTTTACTATGTCAAAGAAAGAAATGAAAAACTTTGAAGAAAAAGTCGACAAATGGCTTGAAGATGACGATAGCGTTAAAAACTAACAAGTAAATTAAGACCATTTAAGCATTAAGAGTCTCTTTAACTAGGGATTCTTTTTTTTGAACATTAGTACTGGCAACAGACACCGCACATTTTCCCCATTTATCGGTAGTAGCTAATCCCTTCAAACTCCACAGTCCTTTCATCTGTCTCAGCGTCTTCATCCTCCAGAATGTTGAATGTGGCTTGAAGTTAGCATTTACGTTATCTATAACTGCAAAAGTTTGGACTATGACTCTTTGAGCAACATCACTGTAAAAAACATCTTCCATCATTTTTTCAATCAGTTCCTCGGCAATCTCTAAACAGCCAAGAGACTCCAAATTATTTTCCGTCGGGCCTTATTCAACAGATTAATGTTAAACATCTTATCCCTTCGATTTAAGTTCTTGGTTTTCATCCAAACCCACCAACGAAAGCCCGTTGGATTGCTGTTTATCAAGCCCCCTATTCCTCCGAATCATCGGGGGAATCCCTCGCCTGTAGGCAGGAACAAACAGTTGTTTGTTCAATGCCAAGAGGGTTTTGGTGGCGCTGAATATGTCAACTCCTTACCCTCACTTCGTTCTGGTACCGTTGACCCAAACGTTTAATCGCATCACCTGTGTTTATAAAGATTTAACAGATTGTTTTTAAACGACCATGTCAGCAACATCAGCAATGTTTGTCCGCCAGTTCAGCTTCTGCAATCATATCTGAACAACAATTGATGTTTATGGACACCTATATCCAAACAAAAGGAAATGGCTGATAAATCAGATGACTTACTTTAGGTAAGTGGGCAGTAGATCATTTAAAAATAAACACAAAAAAATACCAAGGGCGTCAAAACCCTTGGTATCATTGATGCGGCCGAGAGGACTTGAACCTCCACGGGTTATTCACCCACTAGGCCCTCAACCTAGCGCGTCTGCCATTCCGCCACGACCGCGTGATCATTAAATTGTTTGTGCTGGTTTATTAGGCTCTTAACCTAGCAAAACCGATTTCGCGTGCACTTTGTAATTAAAGTGCGGGTGAAGGGACTCGAACCCCCACGTCGTAAGACACTAGATCCTAAGTCTAGCGCGTCTGCCAATTCCGCCACACCCGCAAAAAGACAAATGGTGAGCCATGAAGGACTCGAACCTTCGACCCTCTGATTAAAAGTCAGATGCTCTACCAACTGAGCTAATGGCTCTTGCTATTAAATTTCAAAAAATAAAAATGGCTGGGCTAGCTGGATTCGAACCAACGCATGACGGAGTCAAAGTCCGTTGCCTTACCGCTTGGCTATAGCCCAACGAAAATGGAATGACCCGTACGGGATTCGAACCCGTGTTACCGCCGTGAAAGGGCGGTGTCTTAACCGCTTGACCAACGGGCCGATGGTTGAGAACTTATATCGAAATCTGATGGCGGAGAAGGAGGGATTTGAACCCTCGCGCCGCTTACGCGACCTACACCCTTAGCAGGGGCGCCTCTTCAGCCACTTGAGTACTTCTCCAATATGGCTCCACAGGCAGGATTCGAACCTGCGACCGATCGGTTAACAGCCGATAGCTCTACCACTGAGCTACTGTGGAATAATAAGACAAGACTTATTGTATCAGCCTTGATTTGCAGTGTCAAGAGGTATATGTTTTTTGTCTATCTCTCGTGACGACTTTTATAATGTACCATAGGCTTGCCATATCCGTCAACCTTTTTCACGAAAAAAATCTTTTTATTTTTCCGTGGCATTTTCCGCACCTGTATCTGTCAGGGTTCATGGCACGCTTCTTTATATACTGTTGGCCGCAGGCCGTACAGATATACCTATAAGTTTTTTTGTTTTCTGTTTTTTTCTTTAAAGGCGTACAGAACCTTGGCGCGTTGACCTGCTGCAGCAGCACTCGAAAATCTCTGTCTCTGTGCTTGTACCCTTTTCCTTCTAGGTGAAGATGGTAATGGCAAAGCTCGTGCTTGATGATGCCGATCAGTTCCTCCCTGCCATGTTCAATCAAATATTTCCTGTTCAATTCAATGTTATGAGAGGTTAACAGGTACCTTCCCCCCGTCGTTTTCAGCCTGTCATTAAAAAGCGCCTGATGGCGGAACGGCTTGTTAAAATACGTTTCAGAAATATCCTCTGTCAGCTTTTGAAGCTCTTTGTTATCCATGGCGCACCTCACTTAAAAAACATTGAACGGGACAATTCACCGTTCGCATACAATATGGTAATCACCGTCCCTCTTATGATAAAAGCTGAGGAGGAATGAGCCTATGCCAAATTGGCTTAAAAAACAGATGCAAAAAGCGTTCCTTGAAAAAGATAATTACCAAATTAAACTGCTGAATCAATGCTGGTATTTCTATAGGAAAAAACACTGCTCGTAAGCAGTGCTTTTATTTTATCATAGACAGCGATACTCTGCCTTTTTGTACATCTACACCGTCAACCCAAACCGTCACAATGTCACCGACGGACACGACATCAAGAGGATGCTTGACAAATTGATTGCTGAGTTTTGAGATATGCACAAGCCCGTCTTGTTTGACTCCGATATCAACAAACGCCCCGAAGTCCACTACATTGCGCACGGTGCCCTGCAGCTCCATCCCTTCTTTCAGATCCTCCAGCTGAAGAACGTCTGTTTTCAGCAGAGGCTTAGGCACCTCATCACGCGGATCACGTTCAGGTCTTGTCAGCTGTTCACAAATGTCTTTCAGCGTAATTTCACCGATTCCCAGTTCCTTTGCTGTTTCAGAAAGCTCAAGTTTGTTGATTTTATCCTTCAATTCCGCCGTACCGATCTGCTCTGTTGAAAGACCGAACTTTTTCAAAAGCGTTTTTGTTTCTTTATAGCTTTCCGGGTGGATTCCTGTTCTGTCCAGAGGCTCTGTCCCTTCCTGCACTCTTAAAAAGCCGATACATTGTTCATAGGTTTTTGCGCCGAGCCTTGGAATATCCTTCAGTTCTTTTCGATTCAAAAATTTACCGAGCTCTTCCCGCTTTTTAACGATGTTGCCCGCTACGGATTTCGATAATCCCGCTACATATTGAAGCAGCGCGGCGGAAGCTGTGTTGACATTTACTCCTACCTGGTTTACGACTGTCTCGACAACAAAGCGCAGGGATTCATTTAAGCGTTTTTGGCTGACGTCATGCTGATACTGCCCCACTCCTACAGATTTCGGATCAATTTTGACGAGTTCCGCAAGCGGATCTTGAAGTCTCCGTGCGATGGATACTGCACTGCGTTCCTCGACCTGAAGCTCAGGAAATTCTTCTCTGGCAAGCTCAGATGCCGAGTATACGCTTGCCCCCGCTTCATTGACAATCACATAATAAATATCACGCGGCGTGTCCTTCAGCACATCCACAATGAATTGCTCTGTCTCCCTGGAGGCCGTGCCGTTTCCAATCGCCACCATTTCCACTTGATACTCTTCAAGAATCGCTTTCACTTTCTCATGAGCTTCTTTCGTTTTTTTGACAGGTGCATGCGGGTAAATCACATCAATTTTTAAGACTTTCCCGGTTTCATCTGACACTGCCAGCTTACAGCCTGTTCGGAAAGCCGGATCTACACCGAGAACCGTCTTGCCTTTCATCGGCGGCTGAAGGAGAAGCTTTCTGAGGTTCTCAGAGAAAATATGAATCGCCTGTTCATCCGCTTTTTCCGACAGCTCTTTTCTGATTTCACGTTCAATAGCAGGCTGAATCAGTCTTTTGTAGCTGTCTTCAATCGTTTCCTGCAAGATTTCTTTTACAGACGTTGAACGGTTTTTGATGATTTGCTTTTCTAAGTAAGCCTTAATGTGATCTGCTGGCGGTTCGATAGACACCTTTAAAATGTCTTCTTTTTCGCCGCGGTTCATGGCAAGCACTCTGTGCGGAACGACCTTTGCGATTGGCTCTTCATACTCGTAGTACATTTCGTACACGTTTTTTTCATCTGTGTCTGCTGATTTTCCGGCAGCTGACTTGATCGTTCCTTTTTTAAAGGTTTCCTGGCGAATCCATTTTCTGAAATTCGGTTCGTCTGAGATTTGTTCCGCAATAATGTGCTTGGCGCCTTCAATGGCTTCTTCTCTGGTGAACACTTCTTTTTCTTCGCTGATATATTGGTCTGCTGTTTCTGCAAGGCGGTCATCTTGCGGAAGGGTCATAATATAGTCGGCAAGCGGCTCAAGGCCTTTGCTTTTGGCGACTGTCGCTTTCGTTTTGCGCTTTTGTTTATACGGACGGTAGAGGTCTTCTACTTCCTGAAGTTTTACGGATTGGTCAATTTTACGTTTTAATTCATCTGTTAGTTTATCCTGCTCGGCGATTAGCCTGATCACCTCTTCTTTTCGCTGATTCAGGTTTTGTATGTATTGCCATCGTTCAGAAATGGTCTGAATCTGAACCTCGTCCATTGAACCCGTCTGCTCTTTTCGATATCTGGCGATGAACGGAACTGTGTTGCCGTCCTCAAGCAGGCGGATGACGCTTTCAACATGTTTTTGTGATAAACCTATTTCTTTCGCAATTTGCTGTTTCAAAAGGGCTGACGTTTCCATGTAACCATAGCCTCCAATTTTGTCGTTCTTACTCTAGTGTATCAAAAACAGAAAAAAACACATAAAAAAAGACAGCTGCCGCTGCCCGTATTTTTATTCATTTTTCAAGAGTTCCTGTAAGCCGCTTAGAAAGTTCTCTTTTATCATGGCTGCTTCAAAAAAAGATTGGTCAATCCGCTCGACAATCGGCAGAGCAGAGGTTACTCTTTCCTCTCCTGTTTCTGTTAATGACAGAAGAACTTCCCTTTTATCCTGAGGATTTTTGCTTCTTTGGATAAATCCCTTTTTCTCAAGCGTCCGCACAACCTCTGATACCATCATGATATTGGTCTGGCTGAAGCCTGCGAGTTTTTTTTGCGTGACGGTTTCTCCATGAGCAATCATATACTTGCATGAGGTCAGGAGAACAAATTGAACGTGGGTAAGGTCATGCTCAGCCAATGCTTTCCCTATTTTCCGCTGCCAGCTTTGTGTGACCTGCCATAATAAAAAACCTGGACTTGTGTTCGGTCCGCTAAATTCAGAGTGCCATTTCACTTATATTACTCCCATCGCTTGTGATATTGTCAAAAAATCATTTTTGCTGATTTCAAAGTGCCCTCTTCGAAATAAAAGCCCGAGATGATTTGTTTCCTGAACAAATTCCAACTGAGATTTAATATCGTAAAAACCTATTTTTTCACACGGAAAGTAATCAATGTCTAACCGGTATGGGATAAAGTCCGGAGCCATTTGATATTGATAGACGTTTCCGCTCTTCACTTTTCCGATAGCGGTAAAACATCGCAGCAGCCTGCCGTCCGGATATGCATCTCGCGGAGAATAATAAATAAGCCAATCATTCTCTTTCATCCTGGCAAGAGGCGCTTTTTTACCGTGGCATACTTGGGCAAATCCGCCGGCGGTCCCTTTTAAAACATGCTGCTCTGACACGACGCCAACCCAATATTTTGTGTTCATTTTAGCATTCCTTTGCAAAGACGGACAAGGCAGTTGACTGACTCTGGGATGTCTTTAGACAGTTCCTGCCCGATTTTTTCTCCCCATTTTTTTGCTTCTGCGCCTTCCAATACAACCCCATGCGTGATGTTTAGACCCTCTTGTCGCTTTTGCAGTACATGATAAAATTCCATTTTTACATTTGTATTCGGAAGGTGGGATATGACAGAAAATGATTGATGCTTCTCCACATGTTCAAGCCAAAATGGAACTGTATTTCCTCGCAAAAGCAATGCTCCTTCCGTTTCATTTTGAAACGGCCCTTTCAGAGAAGCTGATGTGATGCCCGCATCCCACTGTTTCCAGGATTCTGGGTGCTGATAATATTTCCAGATTTCTTCTGGTGCCGCATCTGATATTGCAGTGTATTCATATTTCCACATTTGTAATCCCCCTAAATAATAAGTACACTTATTAATTATAATAAGCGCACTTACTAATAGTCGATCACAAAAAAAAGAAGCCGGCTTTCCCAGCTTCTTTTTTCTACTCTTCTAGGACAGCTGCCCAAGAATATATGTCAGATCGTCTTTTCTTGATGTCGTGTACATTTTCAGTGAATTCGATATGTCTTCTACCGATTGGCCTTTTTTCAAATGGGAGCGGATATCGGGTACGTTTAGTCCATCGGTATGTATAATGAACTTTGAACCCTTTTCGTAGGTGGCGGTGTGTGTTTTGTATTTTTGCGGCTTTCCTGATAAATAGCCTGAAATCGGCAGAGGATAAAAGCTGTCACCAGACGGGGAATGCAGAATAAACCGTACGTTTCCGACAGAGCAGTACGTAAACTGCCTTTGTTTAAAATTGATTTTCAGGATAGAAGCTGTAGCGCCTCTTTTGTGTTTCATCGCCTGATTACAGCGTTCAATAATGCTTTGTACGTCTTCATTCGCATAGTTTTCCACTAAGTCTTTGATGGCTGCAGAAGATTCGTTGGCAAGCGATCCGCTTCCAAGTCCGTCAGCTACCGCGCAAATTAACTCCTTATCATCTGCTTTCATATAAAAGCTGTCGCCGCAAATCGATTTTCCTTCTTTATTCAGTTGGTATACAAGAGTTTGAATATGCTCGTTTTCTTCAACCTGGATCATTACATTAACTCCATCGAGGGATCTTCAGTCAAGGCCTCTCTGAGCTTCTTCACAGCTTTGCGCTGCAGACGCGAGACGTGCATTTGAGATATACCGAGAATGTCCCCAGTTTCTTTTTGGCTTTTGTTTTGAATATACGTAAGGTCTATGATTTGTTTTTCACGGTCTGAAAGGACATGAAGCACGCTTTGCAGCATCATTTGCTGGTTGACCCGCTCATATCCATCCTCCTGTGATCCGACGATATCAAGAATCGTGACGGTGCTTCCTTCCGCATCCGCTTCAATGCTGTGGTCAACGGATAAGGCTTGATAGCTTTTGCCCATTTCCATCGTTTCAAGAACCTCTTCTTCCGAAACATCGAGAAATTCGGCAATCTCTTCTACTTTCGGCGACCTTTGTGTTTCAGTCGTCAGCTGATCAACCGCCATTTTGATTCTTGGGCCCAATTCTTTGATTCGTCTCGGTACGTGAACGCTCCACGTCTTATCTCTGAGGAAACGTTTAATCTCACCGATGATCGTCGGTATCGCAAAAGCTTCAAACGATTTGCCGACCACCGGATCGTATCGCTTAATCGCTCCCAGCAGCCCGATCATGCCGACCTGGCGAAGATCCTCGTGGAAGCTTTTGCCTTTTGAATATTTTTTCGCAAGCATATCTACAAGATTTGTATATACCTGCACAAGCGTTTCTTGCGCCTGTTGATCTTGATTTGTTTGGTATTCGCTTATGAGCCGATCGACTTCATCCTTAGTTAGTTTCGTAGTTTTTGATGGTTGTGTCATGATCAACTCGCTCCCCATTTAAATACTTTGTCATCGCTACGGTGACGCCGGAGTTGTTCTGCACTCTGACTTCATCCATAAGCGTTTCCATTAAATATAGACCGAGCCCTCCTTCTGATAATTGATCAACTGTGTGCGAAGGTGTGTACGGTCCTAGATCCTGCTGCTTTTGATCGAAATCAAAGCTGTCTCCTTCATCCGCCACAATGACCTCTAAACGGTCTTCAAACACACCGAATCGGATTGACACTTCACCATTTTTGTCTTCTTTATAAGCATGCTGAACCGCATTCGTACACGCTTCACTGACTGCGATTTTCAGATCTTCAATTTCATCATACGTATAGCCCATTCTGCTCGCGACGCCTGACAGCGTCAGCCTTATAATCCCTACATATTCAGGCTGGGCCGGCACTTTCATTTCGATGTAATCAGCGTTATTCTTCATTGCACTCCACCTTCTGACTTTGCAGAAATATCAATGATGTCCTTCAAACCTGTAATCTCAAACAGACGAATCAGCCGGTCAGAAAGATTTTCAAGCTTCAGCGACCCGCCTTGTTTTTTCACTGTTTTAAAGATGCCTACAAAGACGCCGAGTCCGGTACTGTCCATGTAGCTGACATCTTTCAGGCAAATTTTTAAGTCAGCGCCTTGTTCTGCCAGAGGAACGAGCTTCTCTCTGAGCACCGGGGCTGAGTATACATCTATTTCTCCTGCAATGTTTACTTGTGTATCATTCTCGTTTTGCTTCACATCAATATTTATATTCATTCATATCACCTCAAATTATCCTTCAAATCATTAATTGTTGTATACCCCCGGCTGGCTGATGCTAAACCTTTCTTCGCAAAACAATTAACGTAAAATCATCGTGAAGCTGAAAGTCCTGCAATTTGAGGAGGCTGTCATAAATGTTTTTGACCATTTCCTGCGCAGAGGAACACATATGTTCCTCAATGAGTTTCTGCAAATCAGGACGCTCCAAGAAACCGTTTTCCGTTCTGCATTCTGTGACGCCGTCAGAAAATAAGACAATCATATCGCCCTTATCGAGATGCTGATCAAATTGTTTGTAGTCATAATCCTGCGAGATGCCGAGAACGAGCCCTTTGGCCTCTAAATCGTAAAACGTGTTGTCTTTTTGAGAATAATAGAATCCCGGTTCATGTCCCGCCGAAGCATATGTAAATTGATGCTTGTCCATATTGTAATTTGCATAAAGCATCGTAATAAACATACTGGCGTCAACGTTTTGTTCGACAACCCGGTTTAAATTTTTCAGCACCTGAGGAGGGTGTATGCCCGTTTCCGGCAAAGAGTCCATCGCGTATTTAATCATGGACATACAAAGAGCCGCCGGAATGCCTTTTCCGATCACATCCGCGATTGCGATATTAATGGATTCCTTGTCTTTGACAAAGTGGTAATAATCACCGCTCATCTGTTTAGCGGGCACACTGATGGCACCGATATCCAGCGCTTCTTCCTGCGGGATCTTTGTTCCGAGCAGCGTCTGCTGGACATTTGCCGCGATTTCAATTTCTGATTTAATTTCCTGCTGTATTCCCCTGAGGGTTTGATGCTCCTGATAAGCCATTCCATATCCAATCATGACTTCTATTAAAAAATCCAGCGAATGAAAAACATCTTCCGGGAGACTCGGATACAGCTCCTTCAGCACTTTTCGGTGAATGCTGATGATTTCTTCCGGAGGAATTTGATGCTCGATTGTTTTTCGGCTGAATTTTTGCGCTTGATATAAAGATGTTTCTGTTAATTCAGCTATATATCGACTAAGCAGCTGATGATACCGCTGCTCAATAACCTCCCTAAAATCCACTTTCTTACCTCCTACCGAAGCCATTTAATGGCTTGTATCTCTGTTCCTTCCCCCGATACGGAATTTAAACTGAATTCATCCATCAGCCTTTTGACACCAGGAAGTCCCGCTCCGAGTCCGCCAGACGTTGAAAATCCATCTTCCATGACTTTACGGATATCAGGAATTCCCGGCCCTTGGTCTTCCGCTATGATTTTCAGGCCCTTTTTTCCTCTGTCAGCGACCTGTTCAATACCAATCTGGCCTTTGCCGGCATACAAATAAATGTTCCTGGCTAATTCTGAAATAGCCGTTGTAATTCTAGCCTGGTCTACCGTGCCGAAACCCAGTTCTTTTGCAACATTTCGCCCCAGTTGTCTGGCGGCCACAATATCCCATTCTGTCATGATTTTTACACAGGATTGGTCGTTCATTCGCTATTCCCCCAATTCCCGCTTCAATGTCTCAAGCCCCTGCTCTAAGTCGAGCGCTGTTTCGATTTCCTCTAGCGCGATTCCAAGTTCAATCAGCGTCACTGCCACAGCGGGCTGAATGCCGGTCAAAACAACTTTGGCGCCCATTAGCTTAGACATTGTAATGACGTCGCCCAGCACTTTGGCGATAAATGAATCAATCATATCTACAGATGTCAGGTCAATCACGACTCCGTTGGCACCTGTTTCGTATATTTTATTTAATAAGTCTTCTTGAAAGGTTAATGCAGTTTGGTCATCAAGTTCCCATTGAATGGACACTAATAAGCAATTATACAGTTTCAAGATCGGGATTTTCGGATGTCTCAAATGTTATTCCCCCAATGAAACGATTTTTCGATCCGTCATTTCCAATGCTGTTTGAATTCCTTTTTGCAGGGTATTCTTAGTAATAACTTGTGATAAATCAATGCCCAGGTTGACAATGGTCTGAGCAATTTCCGGACGGATGCCGGCGAGCAGGCATTTCGCGCCAACAAGCCTTACCGCTTCAGACGCCTGAATAATATGATGGGCAACCATCGTATCAACCACAGGAACACCTGTGATGTCAATCAGCACGACTTGTGACCGGTGTTTGACGACACCGTTAAGAAGATTTTCCATAATTCGTTTTGCACGTTCGGTATCTATTGTTCCGACCAGCGGCATCACGGTGATGTTTTCAAACACCGGGATAAGCGGCGCAGATAGCTCCTGCAGCGCAATTTTTTGCAAGGATACGGTTTTTTCCCACGAGATTGAGTATTGGTTGAAGATTTCTGTATTAATCGGGCTGAAAAAGCGGTCAAGCTGCCAGATTAATTCCGTACTCTCTTGATCTGGCAATCTCTTATCGTTCATCTTCGTGTAGAGACGCTTCCAGAATTCAGCAAGCGCCGTAGCCAGAAACTTCAAAGAAAGTCCAATTTGGACGGTTCTCAGCGCCAGTTCGCTGATCTGGCTTTCAGCCGCGCGGTCGTCCTTAACAGACTGCAGAAGAATGTCGATATATTCTTTAGATATATTTTCATACACTTGGTCAGTCAGCTGGTATGATTCTTGCTCGCTTAATTCTCTTAGTGTGTCAGTCCACAGTTGGAGCAGTTCATTTTGATTCTCGGCAATGAACTGGTATACAGTCTGATTCGACATCAAATTCGCTTACCTCCCGATAAAAAACAACATATTTTTTGTTATTACACTATTATATCGTTTATGTTTTTTGAAAACAAAAAAAGTTGCTCGATTTGAGCAACCTGCACATATGTCTAAAAATCAATGAGTGCCAAACTGATTTGTAAGGCTTCATCAACCTTATCCATCATTTCATCATCCAGATGAGTAATCTTATCCGTTAACCTTTGCTTGTCAATCGTCCGAATTTGCTCCAGCAAAATAACGGAATCTCTTTCAAAACCGTAGCGTTTTGCATCAATTTCGACGTGGGTTGGTAATTTCGCCTTCTGTATTTGCGCTGTTATGGCTGCAACAATAGCAGTTGGGCTGAAGCGATTTCCGATGTCATTTTGGATCACTAAAACCGGGCGCACCCCGCCTTGTTCTGAGCCAACAACAGGAGATAAATCAGCAAAATAAACATCGCCGCGTTTCACAATCAAATGATTATCCTCCGCTGACTAAGCGCTCAACTGTCGTTTCAGCCTCGCACTCCGCAAAGTGAGCCTCAGAAGAAATATTCAGGTTGATTTTCGCCATTTCCATATAGCCGCGTCTCATCAAATCACGGTTGTGACGAGTTGTTCGTTCGCTGACATACGCTCTCACTGCTTGTGATATCAGTTCGTTTCTGCTTCGTTTCTCCCGCATCGCTACACCATCCAATTCAGCTACTAGGTTTTCGGGCAAGCTGATTTTCATTTCGGTTCTTGCGCTGGATTCAGACAAAAAACATACACCTCCACCAAACTTACGGATACGACTCTTTTATCCATCCAGTGATAATGATACCATTATTCACTCTTCAAGCAAAGCTGTTTTATGAATTCTCCATTATGAGATGAGCTATTTGCTTGTATTTTCCTGCACTAAAGGATTTCTTACTTCCATTATACTCCCATTTTCCAAAAACATACGGGGAACCCGGGAACTTATTGTACAAGACACCTCATAGTTAATGGTTTCGAGCCTGCCTGCAATCTCATCCATGGAAATATATTCATCTCCCTGCCGGCCTATTAATGTGGCTTTTGTGCCCGGCGGATATTCCTGATCCAGCTCCACCATAAATTGGTCCATGCAGATCCGGCCGGCGATCTTCAGCCGTTTTCCCTTTACAAGGATTTCGGTTCCTTCCAACTTTCGAAGCCAGCCATCCGCATAGCCGACAGGCACCGTCCCGATCCATGTATCTTTTTCCGCTGTGTATTCCGCTCCGTAGCTGACGCTCTCGCCTTTTCTGATCAGTTTGACATGCGACAGCGTTGAATGCAGGGTGAAAGCGGGGCGCAGCTCAAACGGTATTTCGTCCGTCATGTCGGCTGACGGACGGAGGCCGTACATGCCGATGCCGAATCTGACCGCGTTGAAAAAGCCTTTTTTCAGCCTGAGGCCGGCGGCGCTGTTCGCACAGTGCACCATCAGTTTCTTGAGCGGCAGCGGAGCAATCAGTTCTTTAAAGCGCTCAAACTGCTTTAAAAAATAGCCTCTTTCTTTTTCATCCGCTGTCGCAAAATGGGTAAATACCCCTTTGCATTTTAAACGAGGGTTACGGTCAAGAATCGCCATGACGTGATGAACTTCTTCTTCTGTTTTTACGCCAAGCCTGTTCATCCCCGTATCGACCTTTAAATGAAAATGAAGAGAACCTTTTTTCATATGGCGGGCGGCTTCCTGAAGCCATTCAACAGAATAAGCTGTTATGGTCACGTCATATTCTGCCGCGATTGATACATACTCAGGGGGAACCGCGCCGAGCACCAAAATCGGCGCTTTCAAGCCCTTGTTGCGCAGTGAAATCGCTTCATCGAGAAAAGCCACTGCCAAGCATGAAGCACCTGCGTCAAGCGCCGCCTTCGCTGTTTCTGCATCGCCATGCCCGTAGGCGTTTGCTTTCACAACCGCCATTAGATGGACATGTTCGCCGATATGTTCTTTCATATTGCTGACATTTTCCTTTATCGCGGACAAGTCGATTTCGGCCCACGTATTTCTGTAAAAAGGTTTTGTGCTCATTATGACACTTCCTAGCTTTTATTCAATATCATTTACATATCATACTAAAATTAAAGGCCGAAGGGAAACGATGCACGACGAAAAAAAGGCCAAATCACGCTTGGCCTTTGGCGGTTATTTAGATGATTGTCCCTGCATGCTTTTCGCGACTGTCACCATTTCCTCTTTCGTAAGATCTTTAGATGAGAGAAGGTAATCTACGCCATCATACGTCCATGATAATGATGCATCCGACAAGGCGCCGATGGTGTAGCCGAGATTCACCGGTTCGCCGTTCAGCCTAACTGAGGAGGAAGCCTTGGCAATATGGGCTTTTTCCTGAATTAAGGTAAATGATTTTTCTCCTCCGTAGGTCATGATGATCCGCTTCCCGTCTTCAGTAGAGATATCTTTTTCTTCTAGCAGCTTTACGCCAAGCGGCAGTTCAAGCGGCGTTTTGACCGCGAATGTATCGGATGGCTTCGCGCTTGTGGCAACATCCATTTGGGAAAGGGTCATATTTTTCTTCTCGTCAAAGGATTCTTTGTCGAAATGTTTATTGAATTCGAAGCTGCTGAATTCTACTTTCACCATAACTTTTCGGTCAGTATCCATGACTTTGACAGATGACGGGCTCATATCTTTTTTGTTAAACGTGATTTCTTGCGTTGGCAGCATTTTGTTATGCTGATAGTTCGTTTTTGTTTCAAATACGTAGTTCTTTTCTTTCGCAGTGAAAACCGCATCTGAATCGTTTTGAACATCCTTTACGAGCGATTCAAACAGATAGACCTGGCTGCTGTTGTTCGGCCAGTCGCTTTGAAATCTGAAGCTCTTATTTAAAGACGGCGTGAGAACAAATACTCCGTTTTCATTTCGTAAAATGACTTGATTTTGGTCCTTTTTCGGATTTTCTAGATAAACCCTGTACAGAGACGGCTTTTTGTGCCAGATTTCCACATTGTATACTTGAGGCTCACTCCCTGTCTCGATGGTCATTTTCGCTTTTGCTTTGTACGAGGTATATTCTTTCGCCTTTTCATCTAACCCGGTCACAATATCTTGCTGTGTTTTTTGCCCGCAGGCAGAAAGAATAAGGACAGCAAGCAGTCCCGTTAAAAGCAAAACAAAGCTTTTTCTCACCTTTTTCAACCCCTTCTTCTCAATTGATGTAAAAGGAAGAAATCGCTTGTTTGACTTTAACGGTACGCTCGGTACACGTTAGGCAGAACGGATGCGTACCATAAAAGCCTCAAACAACTTGTCTCCCTTAATGCACTATCAAATATATGAGTGGGGCGCCCCTAATATGCAGACTAGCTTGACAACCTTTCAATCACCACCTGCGCGGCCGCGTATTCCTTTGTATGGGTGATTGATACGTGAACGGCGGCTTGGCTTAGTTTTGCGCAAATGATATAAGGCTTGCCATTTTGGTCTTTCTTAATTTCAATATCCTGAAAGCTAAGCTGCTTTCCTATACCGGTGCCAAACGCTTTCGAGAAAGCTTCTTTTGCCGCAAATCTGCCCGCGAGAAACTCGATTTTTCTTTTCTCTGAAAGCTCATCATATTGATCAAGCTCGTTTCGCGTCAAAATCCGCTCAGCAAATCGTTTCTGGCGGCCGGCCATAGAAGCGATCCGTTTAAGCTCGGTGATATCTAGTCCTATGCCGTATATCATGGGTGATAACCTCCTTTGCGTATGTACTATTTGAATGGTTTGTCTCATAAACGTGTTACTATAGAAATACCAAAATGAAGAAAAGGGGCTCGGAATGTTTATACGGACCGAAAATTTTCAAACGTTTATCAGGCTTTATCCCGTTGTCACCTTTATATTGGCTTTGCAAGCTGTTCTCTGGCTATTTTTTTCACTTCCTGTGCATTCAGTCGTGTTATGGAGAGATACCGTCACAGGCTATAATCTAGGCGTTGCAAACGGTGAATGGTGGCGGCTGATCACACCGGTTTTGCTGCACGCCGGTTTTACCCATCTGCTGTTTAATTCCATGTCGATCTTTTTATTTGCCCCGGCTTTGGAGCGTATGCTGGGAAAAGCGCGTTTCCTCCTTGTGTACGCCGGCTCCGGCATCATCGGCAATATCGGAACATATGTGACAGAGCCGCTTGATTACGTGCATGTCGGGGCTTCAGGCGCGATATTCGGGCTGTTCGGCGTGTATCTGTTTATGGTTCTTTTTCACAAAGAACTGATCGGGCAGGAGCACTCCAAAATGATTGTCACACTGCTCGCATTTGCCGTTCTGATGTCGTTTATCAACTCCAATATTAACATGATGGCCCATCTGTTTGGACTTTGCGGCGGGTTTCTTCTCTCCTTTTTATGTGTGCAAAAAAAAGAGCGGCGGTATTAACCGTCCGCTTTTTCATATGAGTACCAGTTCAAAATGAAGTCCGCATCCTTTTCACCTACATCCCTCACTGTTAATTCTTCCATATGGCTTGATGATTTTACCGCGGTAGAAATGGTATACAGGCGGCCTTTCTTTTGAAAATAGGATTGGCTGAATTTGCAAATCTGCATTCGTCTTTTCAGCACAATCGCGGTTGTTCTGCCGATAAATCTTGACGTCAGCTGAAGACGCTCCCCGTTGATCGTCCATGCTGCATCCTTATATGCGAGGTAGCCGAAGAACAATTCAATCGGCAGCAGCATGATCGACAGGTAGCCCCATGGCTGAAAAAAGATACATATTGGGATAATCAAAAAAAGTGAAAAAATGACGGAGCGGAACAAATATCGTTTCAACGCGCGCCGCGGCAGACGTCGGACGTTTTCTTCCAGCGTGTATTCCGGCGTAAATGTCTGAAGCATGTGCGGGAGCTTCTTTTTATGAATCATCGGAAAAAGAATCGTCAAAGCGCCTTCTTCTTTTTCCCGCTCGCCGCCGCCCGCGCTGACAATGGACACCGTCACATAGCCGAATAACTGGCGGATGATATTTTCTTTGATTTTAATGGCTTGTATTTTTCGGAGCGGGATCGTGACTTGATGTTTTTCGATAATCCCTCTTGAAATGACCAATTCCTGCTCTTTTTTTATAACTTGAAAGTTCGCGTATTTAAACATCATACCGGCGATGCTGAATATCCAGACGATAAATAAACCGATAAAAATGAGTACCGCATAAATGCCGATGCTGGCGTGCTGAAGGAAGGAGAATTTATCGAAAAACCAATCCATCGGCAGCACTTCATCAAGCTGAGAAATAAGCGCAAATACAGCGGAGATAATCACTCCGATTCCGCCGGAGGTAGAGGCGGCCATGAGCAACTCTTTCATGTTCATGCGATAGCGCTCTTGCGGCTCAACTTCCGGAGTCTGCTCCTGTTCTGCTTCCAGCAGCTCTTCATCGTGTTCGCTTTCGTGACTTTTTGCTTTTTTCTTAAAGACGGATTCCTTAATGCGTTCGGCTTCTTCAACAGAAATAGCCGACAGAACAGCTTCCGCCTCCTTGCCTCCGCCTGCCGTTTCAATTTGCAGCTTCACAAGCTTAAAGATTTGCTGTATCACGCCCGCGCTCGTATTCATCGTTTGAATCCGATCGATCGATATGTATCGCTTTTTCGTGACAAACAAGCCTTCTTCAATTCTGAATTCGTCATCTTCGATTCGATAGGTAAACCTTCTCCATTTGATGATGCTTGCGGCCACAAGCCAGATAAACAGCACACCAAGCGCAATAGCTCCGTAAAAACGGACCGTATGGTTTGAATTAACGATATACACAAAAAAGAATGGCAGAATGATATTTTTAATCGTTTGAATAATGGTATGGCATAAATTCAAAATGACTGCCGCCGGGTGCAGGCGTTTCGGTTCAGACATCATCTTCAGTCACCCTTGCCAGACGGGAAATAGAGTCTCTCAGTCGATCCGCTTCCTCCATCTCTAAAGCGGGGATCGAATGAACGGTCGCGGCCGTGGAAATTTTCACAGTTGCCAGGTTGTACTTTTTCAATAGCGGCCCTTGAGACGTATCGACGTGCTGAACCCTGACCATCGGGACAATCACACGCGTCACTACAAAAATACCTGACTGAATATCGATTTCATGTTCATGGACTTCATAGCGCCACACTTTATGACGGATCTTTGGAATGATAAAGACCGTCACAATCGAACCCAGCAGCCAAATCCCGCCGAGCACGCCGCTGATCGAGTACGGCCAATGAAAATAATAGCTTAACACTGCAACTGCTATGACGATAAGCAAGCAGACAGCGGATATGATGATCTCTTGAAGTCGCCAAACCTTTAATCCGTCTGGACTGATTTGGTTTTTAGGCTGCTCTCTCAAAATACCTACCTCCCGTTTTTTTATCTTTACTTATACGTCTCTTATACAGAAAGGTTTCATTCTTAAGCATACAGAGAAAAACAGCTTCCGTCAGCTCAAAGTTTGCTGAATACCAAGTCGTAAACATAAAAAAGCCCAAAACGACATGTTTTGGGCTTCTAATCGATAGAATTAGTAAGATTTTTTCTGGCGTCTGTCACCTGAAGAACGGCGATCGTTTGAACGCTTTTTGTCGTAGGAAGAACGGTTGTTGTTTTTCCCTTTTCCGCCGCGATAGCCGCCGCCTTGTCCATCTCTGCGTTTAGAAGAGCGCTGGTTCTTGTGGCGTTTGCCGACCATCGGCGCTTCGTCTGTTAAGCGAATCGGTGTGTTGTCCGGCTCTTTTGTAGACATCTTGATAGCCGCCGCAACCACTGTCACTGCATCATGATCTTCAAGCAGCTCAGCTGCCGCTGTCATGTAGAAGTTCAGGTTGTTTTCACTGATTGCCGTGCGAAGGCGTTCAACCGTAACCTGCTGCTGGCCTTCTAACGCTTCATCAAGTGTAGGCTCCTTCATGCGGTCCATTTTGCGTTTTGTTGTTTGTTCAATTGCGCGAAGCATGCTTTTCTCACGCGGTGTAATGAACGTCATCGCCATACCTGTTTTTCCTGCACGGCCTGTTCTTCCGATACGGTGAACATAGCTTTCAGGATCTTGAGGCACGTCGAAGTTGTACACGTGCGTAACACCAGAGATATCAAGTCCGCGAGCGGCAACATCAGTTGCAACAAGAACTTCGATTGCGCCTTCTTTAAATTTGCGAAGTGCAACCATACGTTTCGCCTGCGTTAAGTCACCGTGAATTCCTTCAGCCGCATATCCGCGAAGGTTCAAAGCTTCAGCCAGCTCATCGACACGGCGTTTTGTACGTCCGAAGACGATCGCAAGCTCAGGAGACTGAATGTCAAGAAGACGAGTCAGTGTATCGAATTTTTTACGCTCCTGCACTTCTAAATAGAACTGCTGAATGTTAGAAACCGTCATTTCTTTTGCTTTTACTTTCACGTGTTCCGGCTCAGTCATGAAGCGCTCCGCAATACGTTTGATCGGCGCTGGCATCGTAGCAGAAAACAGAAGTGTCTGATGCTCGCTCGGCACGTTTGAAAGAATAGATTCAATGTCGTCAATGAATCCCATGTTCAGCATTTCATCCGCTTCATCCATTACAACAGTGTTTACATTGTTTAAACGAATTGTGCGGCGGTTAATGTGATCAAGAAGACGTCCAGGTGTTCCCACAATGATATGCGGGTTTTTCTTTAATGCCCGAATTTGTCGTCCAATATCCTGTCCGCCGTAAATAGGAAGAACCTTCGCACGCTTATCTTGTCCGATTTTATATAATTCTTCAGATACTTGAATGGCTAATTCACGGGTTGGCGCGATTACGATTGCTTGAATATTAGGAGACTCGGGGTTAATTTTTTCAACAAGGGGTATACCAAACGCTGCTGTTTTACCTGTACCTGTTTGCGCTTGTCCAATGACGTCTTTATTTGAAAGTCCGAGCGGTATCGTTTGTGCCTGAATCGGCGTTGCTTCTTCAAATCCCATACGGTTAATTGCTTTCATGAGATCAGAACTTAAATTAAAATCTTGAAACGTTATAGTCAAATTATTCAAACTCCTTCTAATTGCTGTGTCAGTAATGTCGTGATTTACCACCAAAAACTGCCCTTTCCACAAAAAGGACAGGTCCATACGTATACAAAGCCCGAATTACTTCTAAGTTTTATCTTACCATTACACTATTTGTTTTTCAATAAAATGAGAAGCAGATTGGCTTCTCGAATATGCCGGCTGCTGTTTCATCCGCTCCCAAATGTCCGGCGGGAGAACTTCGGGCAGGCGAATGAAAGTCCGGACAAATATTTTCGAATCGCAAAATAACCTGTATTTATTGTATCATAGCCGCAGCCAGCCAGACATACATTATTTCAGGCCGGCATACATTAGTGTTTGCACATCATTCTATTTTATGATGCAATATGCGTTTTTTTCGCAGGATTTTTTTTATGAAAGCGGGCTGTCTATTAAATCTTTAACGATTTCTTCAAGCTTCATACCTCTGGACGCTTTGAATAAAATCAAATCCCCTTTTGACGCGCTTTCCTTCACGGCTTGAAAAAGATCTTTTTTCTCGGTGAAGTGGCTGACGCGTTCTTTCTCAAAGTGGTTCAGTGCGCCTTCCGCAATAAAAGCGCCCAGCTTTCCGTACGTAAAGACGCGGTCGATTTTCTCAGGGCTGATGACTGCGCCGCACTCTTTATGGAATGTTTCTTCAAGATCACCGAGTTCAAGCATATCGCCGAGCACAAGCATTTTTTTTCCGTAGCCTTCAAGGCTTTCTGTCAATTGAATGGCAGCCTTCATTGAAGTCGGGCTGGCATTGTAAGCGTCATTGATAATCGAAATGCCGCTGTCTGTTTTGATGAGTTCGAGCCTCATGCCGGTTACCTTTAGTCCGCTCAGTCCTTTTGCCGCGTCATCAGCCGTGATGCCGAAATAAGCCCCCGCGGCGATCGCAGCCATAGCGTTCATGACATTGTGCTTGCCGAGTACCGGAATAAAAAACGATTTTTCCATCCCTTTAATTGTAAAATGGGTTCCCGCTTCACTCTGGCTGACATCCTGAAGCTGATAATCATTTTGCGCTCCCGATCCGTACGTTTTCGTTCGGCAGCTGTATGCTTTTTGAAGAAGCGGTTCATCCCCGATATAAATCAGCACTCCGTCTTCTTTAAGCCCGTTAATGATTTCAAGCTTCGCCTCTGCAATGCCCTCTCTTGAACCAAGATCTTGCATGTGGGATTCGCCGATATTTGTAATCACAGCCGCATCCGGGTTTGCCAGGCGGCTCAGGAGGTCAATTTCTCCTTTAGCGCTCATTCCCATCTCCAATACGGCGATCTCCGTATCTTCAGGCATGGATAAAACCGTCAGCGGCAAGCCGATGTGATTATTAAAGTTCCCTCCTGTTTTGTGAACACGGTACTGGGTTCCCAAGACGGCGTGAATCATATCTTTTGTTGTCGTTTTGCCATTGCTTCCGGTTACCCCGATGACACGCGTGCCAAGCTCCTGTAAATAAGCTTTTGCAAGTTGCTGAAGAGCGGAAAGGGTGTCGTCAACTAAGATGACAGCCTGTTCCTCGGGCGGATTTGGTTCTGACCGATCCCAAAGAACGGCCGCTACACCGGCGTCAAAAGCCTGCTGCACAAATGTGTGTCCGTTAAAATGTTCCCCTTTCAGCGGGATGAAAAGCTGATCTTGTTCCAGTTTCCTTGTATCAGTTGCCACTCCATGAATGACTGTTTGTTCGTATTGCGGATTTGTCAATGTGCCTTTGACCATCTCTGCCATATTTTTTATGGTTCGCTTAATCAAGTGCGGTCCCTCTCTTTCTTTTTGTATACGGGAAAAGACACTGCCCTCTTACCGGCAGTGTCCATCTTCATTAGAATGTATGCTTAATCAATTGTTTCTCAGCGTGGCGTTCTTTTGCAAGCTCCACAAGCTGTTCAATAAGGTCAGCGTATTCCACTCCCGCCTCTTTCCAGAGCAGCGGGAACATGCTGAAAGGAGTAAAGCCAGGCATTGTGTTAACTTCATTGATCAGAACTTCGCCGTCTGCAGTCAAGAAAAAGTCCGCTCTGACAAGTCCTGAACCATCGATCGCTTTAAACGCCTTAATTGCCATATCACTGATTTTTGCGTATTCCTCATCGGTCACATTTGCCGGAATCACCAGATCAGTATCTCCATCCTCATATTTCGCTTTGTAATCGTAGAAATCTGTCTTCGGTGCGATTTCTCCCACAACAGAGCATTTAGGATCATCATTTCCAAGTACGCCGATTTCGATTTCTCGGCCATTAATTCCTTCTTCAACGACAACTTTTCGGTCATATTGGAATGCAAGCTCGAACGCTTTTTGCAATTCTTCACGGTTTCGGCATTTGCTGATTCCGACACTTGAGCCAAGGTTCGCCGGTTTTACAAAGCAAGGATAGCCTAATTCCTGTTCGACCTGCTCACAGCTTTCTTCCGGAGAACGAGTCCAGTCTTTCTTAAGGAAAGCTGCGTATTTAGCCTGAGCTAGGGCGGCTTGCGCGAATAGATGTTTCATCACGACTTTATCCATGCCTGCTGAGGAAGCAAGCACGCCGTTTCCAACATATGGAACATTCAACAGTTCGAGCATTCCTTGAATCGTACCGTCTTCTCCGTTCGGTCCGTGGAGGAGCGGGAATACGACGTCGATGGCTTCATTTTGCTGTGACGCTTCCTGCGGAAACATCTCCTGATTCAGGGCAGCTGGAGAAAAAGCACTGCCTCCTTGCTCAAATTGAAGCATTTTCACGTTTGAAACAGGCTCAGTTAAACGAGCGCCTCTTACCCATTCGCCTTTTTCAGTTATATAAATCGGATGTATATCAAACTTCTCAGTATTAAGCGCTTTGATTACAGCCAGAGCCGTCTGCAGTGAAACATTATGTTCAGCCGACTTTCCTCCGTACACTAATCCTAGACTTGTTTTC
Source organism: Bacillus vallismortis (assembly GCF_040784915.1). GTDB lineage: Bacteria > Bacillota > Bacilli > Bacillales > Bacillaceae > Bacillus > Bacillus subtilis_G. The sequence continues at coordinate 519,576 of NZ_CP160797.1, read as the reverse complement.
AATGGATACTCCCCCCACTACAATTCATCTTTACTATCTTATCACTTTCACGAGAAAATGATCTAATTATTTTTGGGCATGCTGATGCTGAATGCATTTGTATGTAATTCCTTTTTATTTTATATTAAAATGGCATTGAAAAGGAGATGTGACATATGAAAAAAATCACGACTAACGAACAATTTAATGAACTGATTCAATCTGATAAAGAAATTATTGTGAAGTTTTATGCAGATTGGTGCCCAGACTGCACACGCATGAATATGTTCATCGGCGATATTTTGGAAGAGTACAATCAAAACGATTGGTATGAGCTGAATAAGGACAAGCTTCTTGAGCCGGCTGAAAAATACCAAGTAATGGGCATTCCCAGCTTACTTATCTTCAAAAACGGTGAAAAAACAGCTCACCTTCACAGCGCCAATGCCAAAACGCCTGAAGAAGTGACTGAATTTTTATCTGAACATATAAGCTAATTCGTTAAACAGCCTTATTTTATGTCGTCGGGCTCTACATGAACATGAACATGAGTGACATCGTGTTCATGTTTTATTTTGTCTTCTACTTCATCCGCCACACCATGGCCTTCCTCTACTGTAAGCTTCGGATCAACCGTAATGACCATCTCAATATGAACTGTGCTGCCTAAATACCTCGCTTTCACATCTTTTAAACGATGTACATTCTTAATTCTGCCGACAGTCTGTTTGTAAGGCTCAAGATCTTTTAAGTGAAAGCCGTCTGTTAACGAATGTGAAGCGTCTTTAAAGATATCCCACGCCGTCTTGCAAATCACGATGCCGATGATAAAAGCTGTTACCGGATCGATCCACGGCAGCTGCAGCTGGGCTGACATCACACCTATAAACGCTCCGGCACTTACAAAGGCGTCTGACCTGCTGTCTTTTGCCGCCGCCATCAGAGCAGAGCTTTTAATGGATGCCGCCAGCCTTTTGTTATATAAATAGATGCCATACATAAACACAGCACTTCCTAACGCCGTCCATGCTGCAATAAGACTTGGCGTTTCCGTTGTTCCGTCCGCAATCGCTCTTCCTCCGCCAATTAACACTTCAATGCCGACAACCATCATTATAAAAGACGCAACGAGGGACGAAATCGTTTCAGCCCGATAATGGCCATATGGATGATCGTTGTCAGCCGGCCTTTGAGAAATACGCAATCCAATCAGTACCGCTACTGACGCTACAATATCTGTTCCATTATTTAATCCGTCTGCTCTCAGCGCTTCGGAGTGATAGAGAATCCCAACGACTAGCTTCACAACAGCAAGGATGACATATGCGAAAATATTGAGGAGCGCCCCTTTTTCTCCCTTTTTCAGATTTTTTGTCCGCTCCATTGAATATCAGCCTCCAATCTGTTACATAGTATGGTTCAAAACATAAAAAATAGCAGCAGCATTCAATGCACAGGAACATTTCGACAGCAATTATTGCCCGGGAAACATTTTGTCGATCTGTTGAATATTTGCAAATTGATGAAAGAATAGGACTGTTTTCACCTTTACAGGTTATTGGGGACATTGTATACTGTGGTTAATTGATAATGATTATCAATATCGTTTGATTGGAGGTTGGTGACACAATGACACCTCAGTCTGGAGAAATCAGAAAAAAACAGCTCATTCATCTGTTAATACAGAATGGTATATACAAAAAGTCCACGCGTCATTTATATGAATTGTCGCTGACAGAGTTAGAAAGTGAATACAAACATGTCAGGAGGGAACCAGAGCATGTCGAAGCGTAAAGTAAAAACCTACCAGCAGCTGATCCAGGAAAACAAAGAGGCGATTATGGGCAACCCAAAGCTGATGAATATCATTTATGACAGAATCGACCGCAAGCATCAAAAAAATCTGCAAGAGCAAAACAATACATAAAAAGAGCCGGGAAGGCTCTTTTTTTTCATCACTCAAACGCTTCTGAGGCCAGCTTTTGGATTACCGCATCATCCATCGGCGGGTTATGGAGGCCTGCGCGCGCATCACGATAATAGCGCTGAAGCGGGTTGGTTCGTTCTAGGCTTTTGGCACCGACAATTCTCATCGCTTTATCGACAACAGACAGCGCAGCATTTGTGACGATATGTTTCGCCGCACCGAGCTCGCTTCTCAAGTGAGGGCGGCGCTCCGGATCATCATACAATTGGGCGATATGGAAAAGAAAATGTCTGGCATTAGTCAGATCAAGCTCCATTTCGCCTGTTCTTTGCTGTACGGCCGGGACATTTTTGATCGGTCCCTTCAAACTGTTTGGAGAATACTCAGACGCAAATTGCACCGCATAGTCTCGCGCTGCTTGAGCAATGCCAAGATAAATCGCCGGGATGTGAAGCAGCCAGCCATTTGGCTTTGCTCCCCGAGGCCCTTGAAGCAATTCCACCAGTTTATCCTCATCAAGCGTTACCCCATTCAATACAAGGTCATGGCTTCCAGTAGCCCGCATCGCCATCATATCCCACGTTTCTTCAATCGACAATCCGGGATCATCTTTATGAATGAGAAACACGCCTGTTGATTGTTTTTCTTCAATCCATGCCGTGACTAAAAAATAATCCAGTGCTTGCGACATCGTCGTAAAGGTTTTTCTTCCGTTCACTGCCCATTTGCCATCCTTTTTGACGGCGTTTGTACCGGGGCGCCCTCCTCTTGTCGGGCTTCCGGTGTTCGCTTCTGTCGCCGCCCTGTTGATAACGGCTCCGTTTTGAACTTCCTTTGCAATAAACGCAAACACGTCTTTATCCCAGCTGTTGCCTTCTCCGAGCTCTCCGATTACGCTCATATGCCAGCCGATGCTTAGCGCTGCGGGAGCGTCTCCCCGTGCCAGCCGTTCTTGATACAGGAGCATATCGTAAACAGAAATGCCCCCTCCTCCATGAGATGCCGGCAATGTTAAAGCCGTATACCCAGCATCACGCAGTTTTTGTATTTTTTCTGCAGGAAACCGTCCCTGTTCGTCATCTTCAGCGGCCGTTTGCTGAAATTCATCCGCAATCCGTCCGATTCTCTCCATCCATTGCCGCTGTTGATCGTTTTGTATAAATAATGACATCCGGCAGCCCCCCAAGGTTTTAATTCCGATAAATTTAATATGTATTATAGATTTCCTGCCATTATTCCGCAACTGTTAACCTTTTTGTCGGGGATAAAAAAAATACGCCGTTCCGCAAGGGAACAGCGCGATTAGACAGGATTTGCATCCCGGTCTTGTTTCATGCCGAGATAAATCAGCATATATGTCAGGTACCCCATTGTCATCACCAAGCCGCCAAAGAAAAAGCTCGAGAAAATCGGCTCTTCAAAAGCGGTTACTGCCGCAAGCACAATCCAGCTTGCATACAGATAGATGATAAAATAACGGATGCCCGTCTTCATTTTATATATCATGTACAGCCCCGCGAGAGAAAACAATCCAAGCGCGAGTCTGAAATAAACAAGATGCTCAAACTGAAACATGAATGACACAAATGAGAATCCAAGCAGCAATACGATCGGTAAAGCGGTAATAAAGTTCCTCAATCGAGACACCTCCGTCAGTACCTTTAGTATAAACCAAAATATCAGCTGATATTGATTTACGTGATTTTTTTCACAAAAGTGTCATTCCTTGCCTTTATACCCGGACATCCCGTTTACAGAAGCACCACCAGCCAACCGCAATGAAAAATATGGCATGTATGACGATAATCCCCACTGAAAACAATGGCGTCATGCCTGAAAACAACACGGTCTGGCCGCTGCTGTATTGGGTAAAGTCAGTGTTCGCAAAAAGTAAAAAGCTGCCCCATTTGTTTTCAAACAGCTTCATGAGCTGGACAAGTGTACTCGCTCCATATAAAACGACAAAAGAAACGACGACAGCTACCGCGCTGTTGCGGAACAGCGAAGAACAAAGCAGCCCGAACAATCCCATCATTACGGCTTCAAGCCAGTTTGACCCGATCAGCTCCAAAGTGTTGATCAGCAATGCCTGTGATTCTGAAGTCACGGATGTGCCAAAAAAGATAAGACCGAATAATAATGCCAGAATGTAGTATGCCAAATACAAATAAAAGCTGGCCATCACAATTGTGATTAATTTTGACCAAAAAACCTTTTGACGTTTAACCGGACGAATGAGCAGAAATTTGATCGTCTTTTTATCAAACTCCATCGAAACAATTGTCGCTGCAATCACGATCGTTAACGCCTGCAGCAGGATGTTCAGGCTCGGTGTATACGAAAAATAGCCGATGAAGTTTTCATCTGTCCCGGCACTGATGACAATCCGTTTAATGATCAAAGCCATGAAAAATTGAAAGACCGCCATCAAGATAAGAGATATCAATGTGACCTTCCGATTAAAAAGTTTCATATGTTCATTCCAAACTAATTTAGACAAGCTCTTCTCCCTCCTCTTGATGGACAGTTGTCGCTTTTATGAATTCATCTTCCAGTGATTGCGTGTAAGGCATAACGGAAAATACATCCAGGCCTTGTCCGACAAGTGAGCGGTTCAGCTCCGGAATGTTTTCTTTTGCTACCTCAACAACAATCGCCCCGTCTTGCCGCTCAGCTTGATATTGATTGCTTGTCAGCCAATTGAGTGCTTTTTCTTCCGGCTGCACTTCAATGATTGCTTTTTCTGTTGTTTGATCAGTTCCATATAAGCTGACTTCCGCTTTGATCTCGCCTTTTTGAATAATAATGACACGGTCACACAGATCTTCAACCTCGCGCAATAAATGGGTGGCGAATAGGACTGCTGTCCCTTCCTTTTCCGCGAGCTCTTTAATATGATCGCGAAAATCCTTCATGCCAGCGGGGTCCAGACCGTTTGTCGGCTCATCTAAAATAAGAAGCTTCGGCCCGTGAAGGATCGCCTGCGCAATGCCAAGTCGCTGGCGCATGCCAAGGGAATAGGTTTTGACCTTATCATGAATCGCTGACGTCAGCCCGACACGTTCCACCACTTCATCAAGCCGTTCATCCGCTATTTTTTTGTGCATATTCGCAAAGTGCTTGAGGTTTTCCCAGCCTGTCAGGTACGGATAGAACTCTGGGTTTTCGACGATCGCCCCCACAGCTTCCATCGCTTGTTCAAACTCTGTATCATGCTGGAATCCGCTGATTGTCACACTTCCGCTGTTTTGTTTTAACAGCCCGACGATGATACGGATGAGTGTTGTTTTCCCTGAACCATTCGGGCCGAGCAGGCCGATGATTTCTCCCTCCATGACGTCCATGCTGATCTGTTTTAAAATCTGTTTAGACCCGATCTTTTTATCGAGGCCTTTAATATGTAAAATCGGCTCAGCCATAAAGCCTTCCTCCTTTTTCGGCAAAAAATAAACAGTGCCCAACAATTAGGCACTGTTTGTATTATAGCATTTGTTGCTTCCAAATGTTTGGTTAAACCGATAGAGTCGACGTTTGCTCAGGCTGTTTGTTCTTCTCTGTTTCTGTCACAATGACAGCGCAGGCCGCGTCTCCTGTTGTATTTACAACTGTACGAAGCATATCAAGCAGGCGGTCAATTCCAAGGATCAACCCGATTCCCTCAACAGGCAGACCGACAGATTGAAGCACCATAGCAAGCATAATCAAACCGACTCCCGGAACACCCGCGGTTCCGATACTTGCTAATACAGCCGTCAGTACGACCATCAGCAGCTGCGTGAGTGTCAGATCATGCCCGAATACCTGGGCAATGAAGACGGTGGCTACCCCTTGCATGATGGCTGTTCCGTCCATATTAATTGTAGCGCCCAGCGGCTGGACAAAGCTGCTGATCGGCTCAGGCACCTTTAGTTTTTTCTGTGCCACATCCATGGAAACCGGCAGAGTCGCATTGCTGCTGGAAGTACTGAACGCGACGACCATAACCTCTGAGAAATCTTTAAAGAACGTAATCGGATTTCTTTTGGCGATAAGCGCTACCGTAGATCCGTAGGTTACGACTGCATGTATCAATAATGCAATGGTTACTACAAGCATGTACAAGCCCATCGCTTTCATTGCACTGAACCCTTGGCTTCCCACGGCTGTCGCAATCAAACCGAATGTGCCATACGGAGCAAACTTCATGACCAGATTCACTAGGTACATCATCAATTCATTTCCTTGCTCAACAACTTTGAGAAGCATATCCGCTTTTTTACCGAGCATTGTAATCCCAAGCCCGACAAAAATGGCAAAAGCGATAATCTGCAGCATATTCCCCTCGGTCATCGCTTGAACAGGATTGGTCGGAATAATGTTTAACAGGGTGTCCGCAATACTTGGCGCTTTTTCAGCAGTGAATTCGGCAGACGATGTATCATATGTTCCAAACTCTCCCGGTTTGATGACAAGAGCTAAAATGATGGCAATGGTAATCGCCACTGCAGTTGTGACGAGAAAATAAGAAATCGCCTTTACACCGATTCTGCCAAGCTTCTTAGGATCGCCCAGTCCAGCTACTCCCAGTGTCAGTGAGAAAAAGACAATCGGAACGACAAGCATTTTGATAAGGTTTAAAAAGATCGTACCAAGCGGACCGAATACAAACTTATTCAAATTTTCAAATAATTCAGGTGATGTCAGGTTAAGAATAATTCCCGTCACCGCACCCAGCACCAATGCAATGATTATCTTTGTAGCCAGCTTCATCTGCATTCCTCCCTTTTTTGAAAAAAAGCCCGCGAGAGACTCCCGTGGGCTTTGGCTATAACATCAAACCACTGGATTCTCTCTTCACGCTGATGAGGTTAGCTGACGGGTTCGGACGAAGAGATGTCCGTTTTTCTGACGAAAAATTAACCCCAAAAGATCGGGTCCCCCACTCCTTAGTTAAAAGGATTAAGCGTGTGGCTTACTATTGTATGATAGTTTATTTATACAGAAAAGAACCAATTTTGTAAACTATTTTTTGTTACTTTTTTCTTGGAATCTTTTGGGTCCATCTTCCTTATTGGTCACATCAAGGATATCAAGGAGAAACACAAAGATCGGAATCCCGATAATTAAACCCCAAATGCCTAAAAAGTGCTCAGAGAAAATGAGTACTATGAAAGTGAAAAAGATCGGCAGTTCTGTTTTCGCAGACATCAGCTTCGGATTTAAGAAATAGGTTTCGATCGCATGTATGGCGAATATGACAAGCACAATGTAGAGCACATACATTCCGCCGCCTGTGCTGTATGCGATAATACTGAGCGGAATCAAAGAAATGACAACGCCTGCTACAGGAATTAATCCAAGGAAAAACACCATAATAGAAAGCCCAAACAGCTGCGGGAAATGCATAATCCAAAGCGCGATAAACGTCAGAACACAGTTGACGAGCGCAATGATAAATTGAGCCTCAAGCACTTTTCCGAACGTTCTTGCAAATTTTCTTCCGAAGAAAGCAATTTCCTCATAAAAGACCGCCAGTTTGCTCGTTTTAAATTTCCCCATAAATTCTGAAAGCCGTTTTTTCTCAAATAAGAAAAACATGCTGAGAACGAGCGCCATTACGACCTGCAAGCCAAATGTGCTGATATCGGCCAGATACGTATACACCACATTGAAACCCTCTTTGACATATGAACTGATATTAATATCTCCGAAAACACTGGTGATCTCATCAAAGAAAGGGATGGTGTCCGGGTGATACGCAATATGTTTAATCTGCTTAGCCAGCTGCTGAATCTGCGCCGCGACGATCGGATAAAAAACAAATCCCCCAACTGTAAGCAAAACAGCCAGCAACACGTAAAGAAACGTAATGACAACCCGCTGGCTCACGCGGAAGAATCGACTTGCGAACTGCCGTACGACAAACTCCAAACGATCCATTAGAAAGGTGAAAATGAAAGTAAGCAAGATTAAGTTGATCATGCTCTTAAATAGATATAACACACCAGTTAACACGACAAAGACGGAAAAACGCCTTACTCCCGGGTGCTGAAAAAATTTAACTAAAGCGGCCATTTATACACCCCTGTTAGGACAAACGTCCTTAATTCAATATAGTATCCATCTGTAAATTATATAACAAAAAAATGCTGAGGTCTCTGTCATTACCTTAATAATTCTTAAACAATTAAAAAAACGGCCCCATGGATGAGCCGCTCATTTCTTAAACTGCTGTTTTCATTTTTTTCATGTCTTCAACAGCCTCTATGCTTTTTGCTTCATCGAATTCATTTTCGCTTTTTGCAACAATGATCGTGGCGATTCCGTTTCCGATCAGGTTCACAATCGCTCTTCCTTCACTCATGAAACGGTCAACCCCAAGCAGGAGTGCAAGACCCTCCAGCGGAATGACCTGAAGCGCTGACAGTGTTGAGGCAAGGACGATAAATCCGCTTCCCGTCACACCGGCCGCTCCCTTCGATGTCAGCATCAGAACGAGGATAATTGTAATTTGCTGGCCAATGCTGAGGTCCACTCCAAACACCTGTGCCAGAAAAACCGTCGCCATTGATAAATAAATCGATGTGCCGTCAAGGTTAAATGAATAGCCCGTCGGAATGACAAGCCCGACAACGGATTTTGAACAGCCGTAACGCTCCATTTTATCCATCATACGCGGAAGCACCGATTCTGAAGAGCTTGTGCCAAGCACGATCAGAAGCTCATCTTTAATAAAGCGCAGGTAATTCCACAGACTGAATCCGTAAAGCTTGCAGATGATATTTAAAGCTACAAATACGAACAGGAACATCGTAATATAAACAGACATCATTAAACTTGCCAGCGGCTTGATGGAATCGAGACCGAAGTGCCCGATCGTATACGCCATCGCCCCGAATGCCCCGATTGGCGCCGCGCGCATGATATAGCCGATGATTTTGAAAAAGACGTGAGAAATCTTGTCGAAGAAATCAATGACGCTTTTCCCTTTTTCACCTAATGCCGCAAGACCGACTCCGAAAAGAATCGAAAAGAATAAGACCTGCAAAATGTCCCCTTTTGCGAAGGCATCAACCATGTTGGACGGAACAATGTGTGTGACAAATTCAATCCAGTCGATTCCCTGACCGCCATTTTGCGTGTATTGTGATACATCACCCTTTTCAAGCTTGCTGTAATCAAGCCCCGATCCCGGCTTTATAATATTAACGACGAACAAACCGATAATGAGTGCGAGAGTTGTGACAACCTCGAAATAAATAAACGCTTTTCCCCCTACTTTTCCAACCTTCTTCATATCGCCCATTTTTGCAATCCCGAGAACGATAGTGAAAAAAATGATTGGGGCGATCACCATTTTAACAGCGTTGATAAATGTATCGCCAAGCGGTTTCATTTCTTTTCCGATATCAGGCCAGACCAGCCCGACAATGACCCCGATGATGACCGCAGTTATGACCTGAACTGTTAAATTTTTAAACAGTTTCATATTCTGCATCCCCCTGTCCTATTCGCCTTTGTGTCTTTCTTACTAGAATGATAGCGTTTTCATATAAGGTGGGGAAGTTTATGATCATAACGGACATTTTGGTCTTTTTGGTCTCAGGTTTATCCTTTAAACACGTAGCGGTTGACAGGACGGCCGATTCCGCCGTATTGAACGTCCAGCTTAATGGTTCCGTTTTTTTCTAGATAATCAAGGTATCGCCTCGCTGTCACTCTGGCGATACCGAGCGCCTTGGCGACCTCTTCTGCAGAAAGAGATGCGGTTTGCCGCTTCAAAATAGCAGTGACTTCATTCATCGTAAAATGATTCAATCCTTTTGGCAGATCCTGTACGGCCTGCTGCGGAATATTCAGGATCGCATCGAGCTGTTCCTGGGACAGCGTATCGTTCGCTTCTATTTTTTGTTTATATTGCTTGTACTTTTCAAGTGCCTGTCTCATTCGCTCAAGCTTAAATGGTTTTAAGATATAGTCAGCCGCTCCATTTTGCAGCATAAGGGAGATCGTTTCTTTGTCTTTTGCAGCGGAAACGACAATGATATCCACTTCAAGCTTTTGCTTTCTGATCTCCTGCAACGTTTTGATCCCGTCTTTTTTCGGCATGTACACATCGAGAATGACGAGGTCGGGCTGTTTTTCTTTAATTAGCTTGATGCCTTCTTCTCCGTTTCCCGCTGTTGCACAGACAATAAAGCCGCTGACAGTTGTGATGAAATCCTTGTTTACCTCTTGAACCATCGGATCATCTTCAATGAGCAGAACCTTCCATTCTTTAAGAGCCATGCTGTGCTTCCTCCCCCTTCATTGGAAAAACGATAGAAAAAGCTGTTCCTTGCCCTGCGTGTGAATCCACTTCTATCGTGCCCGATCCTTTGTCTGTTATTTGTTTGACTAGATACAGGCCATAGCCTGTGCCGCCTGTTTTATTCACTGTAAATCCTTTGTCGTAAAGGTGCGGCATATGTGCCGATTCAATCCCGCAGCCGTTATCTTCTATTAAAATTGCCAGGATATCATCCGTTTGTTCGATGCTGATGTCAATCCGTTTGTCATTAGATTGAACCGTTTCAAATGAACCGAAGGCATTTTCAATCAGGTTGCCAAGAAGCACAACGATATCATGCTGATCAACATGCTCGGGAAATTGCTGAAGGCTGCTGTTTTCATCAATATGAACAACAATGCCGAGCTCCCTTCCTCTTCTGATTTTACTTAATAGAAGGCCAGCCGCAGCGTCATTTTGAATCAAGCGATGAAGAAATTCAGTCACATTTTCCTGCTCAGTTGACGCCCGGAATGCAAGCTGCAAGGCTTTTTCAGATTTCCCCAGCTGGATGAGGCCGGCGATCGTATGCAGCTTATTCATATGCTCATGGTTTTGGACGCGGAGCGCCTCTACAAAGTTTTTGACGCCGGTCAACTCCTCCGCCATCTTAGCCGCTTCCGTTCTGTCCTGAAAAATCGCGACGGCGCCGATGACTTTTTTCTTCATGACGATCGGAATTCTGCTGCTCATAATCACTTTTCCGCTGACGCGAATTTCTTCATTATAAACCGCTTTGTTCCGCTCCACGATTTCGGGCAGGCGCGAATCCTTAAGAACCTCCCAGATCACCTTTCCGACCAGATCCCCCTTCACCTCAAAGATCTGTTTCGCTTTTTCATTAAAAATCGTAATGATAAGCCGGTTGTCGATGGCAATCACGCCTTCGTTCATGGAGTGAAACGTCGCTGTCCGTTCTTCATACATTCGGACAATCTCATGAGGCTCAAGCTGAAACATTTGTTTTTTGATATGGCGGGCCAGCAGAAAGGAACCTGCAAGGCCGAAGCCGAGTGTCAGTACAACGATGAATGTGATATCGTGTTTTAACTGAAGCAATATGTCGGTAATCCCCGGCAGTGTTTTCCCGACAAGCACCACGCCGATCTGGTTCAGCTCGTGATCCTTCACCGGATAAAAAGCGCGGACCGCCGTGCCGATCTCTCCCTTTGCTTCTGAGAAATAAATATGCTCCGCAAACGCCGCCTCTTCGTCTGCACCCTTGGATTTCTTGCCGATACTTGTACTGACAGGATGCGTGTAGCGGATGTGATTCATATCCATGATGACAATATAGTCTGCTTCATTAATCATCCTGATCTCTTCAACCGCATGGCGAACAGCTTCTGTTTGTTTTTTTCGCGCCAAGGCCTCTTTTACTTCTGTCATCTCCGACACCGTCCGGGCCGTATTCATCAAACGTTTTTTCAGCTCCCGCTCCTCTGTATGCTGGATATTGCCGATGAGCACAATGCCGCCGATCAAAAAGGAGAAAATGACGAGTATATAGGATAAGATCGTGATTTTCCAACGGATTGAGAGCTTCTTTTTGTTCATCATCTTCTCCTTTCAGGTCTTTACGAATGGCATGGGCCCCATTATCCTTAAAACATAGGGGAGGGCTTTTCATGAAGAGTTTGCTTGCATGTCTCGCACTGATGATCGCCGGAATTGCAACCGCTTTATTTATCGGATTCCATGATCGTTCCAGCAGTGAAGAAATCGTTTATGATGACGACCAGGAAGGCTTACAGGATCAAATCGTGTTTACATTCAGCCATGTGGTTGCCGAAAACACACCGAAAGGGCTGGCCGCCAATAAATTCGCCGAGCTGGTAAACGAGAAATCAGGCGGAAAAATAAAAATTGAAGTGTTTCCGAATGGAAGCCTCTATTCGGACATTGAAGAAATTGAAGCATTGCAAAACGGCGATGTTCAGTTTATCGCCCCCTCCACATCGAAGCTCGGCATGCTCTCGCCTGAATGGGGCGTGCTGGATCTGCCGTATGCATTTACAGATTACAATGCCGTCAAAAAAGGGCTGCACGGCAGCATCGGCACACAGCTGTTTGATTCCCTAAAGAAAAACCAATTAAAAGGCCTCGCCTATTGGACAAACGGCTTTAAACAAATCACGACAAATGAAGGGCCGGTCAAAACCCCGGATGATTTAAAAGGTCAAGATCTCCGCATTATGCAAAGCGATGTGATAGAGGATCAGTTCAAGCTGCTTGGTGCAACGCCTCATCAGGAATCCTTCAATTCTACCTTTCAGCTGTTAGAAAACAATACAGTCGATGGCGAAGAAAATACCATCTCAAACATCTATTCTAAAAAATTTTATAATGTTCAGGACCATTTGACAATAAGCAGCCACGGTTATCTCGGCTACGCTGTCATGACGGATGAGCACTTCTGGAACGCGCAAACACCGGAAACACGGCGCGTTTTAACGGAAGCGATGAAGGAAACGACAGAGTGGAATGAAATGCATGCCGAGCAAATGAACAAGGAGCAGCTGGAAGTCATCAAAATGAGTTCTTCTATTCACATCTACGAGCTGTCAGATAAAGAGAAAAAAGAATGGATGAAGCGCCTCGATCCTGTTTACCGGCAGTACGAGCCTATCTTCGGCCGGAAGCTGATTCAGGAGCTTTTGGAGCTGCGAGGTGATTCGTAGTCCCCAACTCGATACGCTGTTTTTCGTTTATCTTTCAATTGATCGGAAATATAAAAAGGGATAAACGAAAAAGGAGATGGGAACATGTTTAAGCACACGAAAATGCTGCAGCATCCTGCTAAACCAGATCGTCCAGATCCATTATTCGCGAAAAAAATGCAAGAAATTTTAGGCGGGCAATTTGGAGAAATTTCTGTTGCCATGCAGTACTTATTTCAAGGCTGGAATACAAGAGGAAATGAAAAATACAAGGATTTGCTGATGGATACGGCAACTGAGGAACTCGGGCATGTTGAAATGATCGCCACGATGATCGCCAGACTTCTTGAGGATGCCCCGCTCGATCAGCAGGAAAAAGCCGCTGAAGATCCGGTCATCGGCTCCATTCTGGGCGGCATGAACCCTCACCACGCGATTGTATCAGGACTTGGCGCCATGCCGGAAAACAGTACAGGCGTCCCTTGGAGCGGCGGCTATATCGTTGCAAGCGGAAACCTGCTGGCAGACTTCCGCGCCAATCTGAATGCGGAATCACAAGGCCGTCTGCAGGTCGCACGCCTGTTTGAAATGACAGATGACAAAGGCGTTAAAGATATGCTCAGCTTCCTGCTGGCGCGTGACACGATGCACCAAAATCAATGGCTCGCCGCCATTAAAGAATTAGAAGCACAAGAAGGCCCGATTGTGCCGGGAACATTCCCGAAAGCACTCGAAAAGCAAGAGTTCTCGCATCAGCTTATTAATTTCTCTGAAGGCGAAGAAAGCGCCGAGCAAACTTGGCTGAACGAAAAAGCGCCGGACGGAGAAGCCTTTGAATATGTAAAAGAAGCGAAAGCGTTTGGAGAAAAACCGGAATTAAAACCAGCACCGCCTTTTGTTCATGATACACTTCCGGGACGCGAGTAAAGATACAATCATAAAAAGGATAGATCATCATCAACCGTGATCTATCCTTTTTTGCGCGTTTTCTGCCACTCAAGCATCTCAAGACGATTGCCAAATGGATCTAAAACATAGAATCTGTCCGCTCCCGGAAGTTTATTGTCTTCAACAATTCCAATTCCATTTAATTTCAAATGTTCTTTTAAGCCTTCTATATCCATAACCTCAAAGGCGGGGTGTGCTTTTTTAGCGGGAACAAAAGGTTCTTCTATCCCGATATGCAATTGTCTATTCCCAAAAGTGAACCAGACCCCGCCTCGGGCTTTTAACTCATCAGGTTTTTCAATTTCCCGAAAGCCTAATATGCCGACGTAAAATTGTCTTGCAGCAGTTTCACAGCCTTTAGGAGCCGCAAGCTGAATATGATCAATTCCCTTAAAATGAAAAGTCATCTAAATCAATCCCCCTGATTCCCCAATTGAATTCCATTTTCTTCATTCTAATTCAATCAAAATAACAGGAGAATATCTACATTGTTATAATGAGTGATAAAATCAGCTTATCATCTTTTTAAAAACGACTTCCCATAACTAAGCTTTTGTCACGGTCCATCCAGGCTCGTATTCAATTTCCCGGTTGTCAAACATGCAAGCGGCCTCCTCTGCATCAGCCTGAGTAAACGTCACTTCTATTGAATATAACGTAGCCTTTTGCCCGATTTCTTCATAGATAACGTCATGTTCGTTCTCCATAAAAGCTTCATAAACTTCTCTGTCCTCCCAAACGCTGATGATCTCTGCGGTAAGCGGCCTGTCTGCTGATGTTCGCCAGCCGCCGGCCTGTTTGACAAAGCCGGCCACATGTGACAATGCCCCCCACTGTGACTGCGCTTTTGAAAATGCTTCGGCGTTTGCAGCATCTACTTCACATACAATCTTTTTGATTAGCATGGCAATTCCTCTATGATGACTGTTTTCGCCTGTGTATGCTCGACACAGAGATTCACCGTTCTGACGTAAGAGCGCGTGCGGTGAACCGTTCCTTTCGTGATGAGCAGGCTGTCATTCGCTTTGAGTACCGCAGTTTCTTTGTCCTTAAAATCAATCAGCAGCTCACCTTCAAGAACAATGAACAATTCATCTGAGTCAGGATGATGGTGCCAGTCATATTCTCCTGTAAACACAGCGAGGCGCACGCAATGGTCATTGACCTCTGAAATGGAAAAATTGGCGTGCTTTTCTTTGACTTCATTGGCAATGGCGAGCAGGTTTTGGATCTCGGACATTAGCGAAAACCCCTTTTTCACTTATTGTATCGCAGCACCGGCTTAGATCAAGTTATTTCCAAAATAAAAAGCGATCCAGCTGTTTCGCCGGATCGCTTTTTATCTTCTACAGGTTGTCTGCCTTCATGCTTTTGATTAGTCGTTGTTGCGGGCGTTTCCGCCTTTTGAACCAATTTCTTGATAGAATTCTTTATCATGATTTTTGCTTGTTGCCTCTCCGCCTTTACGGCCGATTTCTTGATAGAATTCTTTGTCATGATTTTCGCTAGTGGCTTCTCCGCCTTTTTCGCCGATTTCTTGATAGAATTCTTTGTCATGGTTTTGGCTAGTGGCTTCTCCGCCTTTTTCACCGATTTCTTGGTAGAATTCTTTGTCATGGTTTTCGCTAGTGGCTTCTCCGCCTTTTTGACCAATCTCTTGATAGAATTCTTTATCATGGTTTTTGCTTGTTGTTTCTCCGCCTTTTCTACCTGCTTCTTCTCTGCTCATTTTGTTATCGTCTGCCATTTTGAATTCCTCCTTTAATTGGTGTTGGTTGTTGTATTCCCGCTATCCATTCTATTAAACAAACAAAACACATTGGGTGTGTTTCCACTAAAAAAAGCAGGCGGAACGCGGTGTCCGTCTGCTTTTCTGCTATTCCATCTCTCGTTCTGTTTCTTTCAGCCGCTCAAGAATGCGGCGCTTTTTATACAACATCATGCCCGTTTCGGTAATGTCGTTTAATGTCGAGCGATTGGCTGACGCGCCAAAGACCATTCCCGCGACCGGCACCAGTTGAAAAAGCTTTTTCCAGCCAAACGTGTCGCGATAGCCTAAAACAACTTCACGCCAGCCTTGGATTTGAGAAGCGACATTCTTATATGTACGATCTTGATCGTAGTCTTTTAATTCATTCAAAATCGATTTTTTGCCGACAACATCAGCCGAAGTCAGCTGCATACATTTTACGATGAAGACCCGCTCCTTTTTCTCCTTTGGGTCAAAGCCGTAAGCAACCGCGATATCCTGCAACGTTTTTAACGACAGGCCAAGCACGGCCGGAATGTCTGCCGCCAGCGTAAACATGCCGCCCACACCCGTTGTCGCGCCTTGAACAGTTGCGGCGTTAATTCTGTTTTTGCCCATTCCTTCCGCAATTTCATCCATGATAGGAAGAGGGGCTTGTTGTACGTCTTCGAGTGATTCGAAGATCTCCTCCGGCAGTTTCTTTTGAAACATCTTGATAATCTGTTTTTCAGATGTCAGATACTGCCCTCCTGTTTGGACAAAGCTGCCGAGCTCATCCAAGAGCTTGCCGATCTTTTTTTGGATGAATTCCGGTGTCAGCTTGTCCAGCAGCTGAAACGGGAGACGGCTGAGTTTTTCCCAAAACCAGACTTTTTGCTGATCTTTTTCCCATTTCTCTATTTCTTTTAATTGCTGATGCAAGTCTTCTTTTCGTTCTGTTGTCACCCAACCCGCACTTCCCTTCTGTTTTTTCTACTGTATAGTATACCTTCATTTTCCGGAAACGTTTTTATTTTTCACCTGCGGGTACCATTTTTATAAAAGGAAAAGGAGTGATGGACATGCCTTGGTCGATAAAGGATTATCCCGCTTCATTGAAAAATCTTGAGAACCCGGTGAAGAAAAAAGCGATTGACATTGCAAATGCGATGATTGATGAGGGCTACGAGGACGGCCGCGCCATTCCGATTGCGACAAGCAAGGCAAAGGAATGGGCGGAAAACGCCTCGAAAAAAGAAATTGATGATTTCCTCAAGAATGGTGATGAGACAGAACACGATGAAGATCCAAGCAGCGGCACCGGCCCCGAGCTCATGGATAAAGCAGAACATGTCATCAAGCATAAAAACGGCTGGGCGGTCAAAGCCGAGGATGCTAAACGTGTATCTGAGATCAAGGGTACAAAGAAAGAAGCAATTGAACGGGCAAAGGAGATCGCAGCGCATAAAGGCACTGAAGTGATTGTTCATTTAGCTGATGGCAGCGTGCAGAGAAAGATCAAAACAGGATCATAAAGCGATATGCTATTCGGTGTTTCGGGTTTGGCATGAGCGGTTATTGATTGATAAATCATTTATGAGGGGTGAACATGATGCTTAGCTTTTTGGTTTCATTAGTTGTAGCTATCCTAATCGGCTTAATCGGAAGCGCCATTGTGGGGAACCGGATGCCGGGAGGAATTTTCGGCTCTATGATTGCCGGGCTGGCCGGCGCCTGGATCGGACACGGACTCTTTGGCACTTGGGGACCTAGCCTCGGCGGCTTTGCCATTATCCCGGCAATTATCGGGGCTGCCATCCTCGTGTTCTTGCTGAGCCTCGTATTCCGCGGGCTGCGGAAGGAAGCCTAGACTCATTTTGATACAGGAGGCATCGTTTCGAACTGAAACGATGTCTTTTTATGTGGGACCTTATTTGAATCTTTACATATCATGTGACATAACAGGGGAAAATTTGAAAGTGGATGAACATTTTCGGTTGACAAGAAACCGGGATGGTCATATGATGTAGATAAAATAATTTGCGTTAAGGAAACTCTTTGTTGCGTGGCAAAAAACAATCAGAATTCAGGTGAGACATGATGAACAAGGACATCACAGCACAATCTCCCCGTTCCAAAGCAGTCCAAGAGGCGCTTGACGGGAAAATCAAAGGGTTCAGAGGGCTGCTCCCTTTTCTGGGCCCTGCATTTATAGCAGCCATCGCCTATATTGATCCCGGCAACTTCGCCACGAATATATCAGCGGGTTCTAAATACGGATATATGCTGCTATGGGTGATTTTATTTTCTAATATTATGGCGCTTTTAATCCAATCACTCTCCGCTAAACTCGGCATCGCGACAGGCAAAAACCTGCCAGAGATTGCCCGAGAAGAATTCCCTAAGCCTGTTTCCATCGGTTTATGGATTCAGGGCGAGCTGGTCATTATCGCAACTGATCTGGCGGAATTTATCGGAGCGGCACTGGGACTGTATTTGCTGTTCGGCATCCCGATGCTTGAAGCGTCTATTATAGCGGCGATCGGCTCTTTCGCGATATTAGAGCTTCAGCGCCGCGGATATCGCTCACTTGAAGCCGGCATTACCGGCATGCTGTTTGTGGTGGTGATCGCCTTTGCGCTGCAGACCTTTTTCGCCAAGCCTGATGCCGTGTCAGTGATGAAGGGCCTTTTTGTTCCGGCATTTCAAGGCACTGATAGTGTGCTTCTCGCAGCTGGTATTCTCGGCGCAACCGTTATGCCGCACGCCATTTATTTACACTCAGCCCTTACACAACGGCGGGTGGTTGGCAAAACTGATGCTGAGCGAAAAAAAATCTTCAGATTTGAATTTATTGATATTTTAATAGCGATGCTAATCGCAGGTGCGATTAATGCGAGTATGCTCATCGTGGCAGCCGCATTATTCTTTAAAAACGGGCTGTTTGTCGAGGATCTTGATGTCGCCTTTCAGCAATTCGGACATCTTGTCAGCCCAATGTCAGCCGTTTTATTCGGGATCGGACTGCTCGTTGCCGGACTGTCCAGTTCGTCAGTCGGCACGCTTTCAGGCGACGTGATTATGCAGGGATTTATCAACTACCGCATTCCGCTGTATGTGCGGCGTTTTATCACAATCATTCCGCCGATCTTGATTATCGCATCAGGCGTCAACCCGACAACAGCTCTCGTCATGAGCCAGGTCGTGCTGTCCTTCGGGATCGCCTTCGCCTTAATCCCGCTTATTATGTTTACAAGCAATAAACGGATTATGGGCGCCCTGATCAACGCCAAATGGGTCACAGTGGTTTCTTGGCTGATCGCTGTGTTGATCGTCGCTTTGAACGTGTTTTTAATTGTTGATACGTTTCGTTAGAAAAAACCGGCTGCTAAGCCGGTTTTCATATTGCGCAAAAGCTCATTGATACCCTTTTTGCCAGAAATTTGTTATGATAGAAGAAAAAATCGGAGTTTTGATGATGTCATTATTTATTCTGTTTTATTTATGGATTGTTCCTATTGTAATCGGCATTTTATGTTCTGCTGTTGCCTATAAATCCAAGGGGAAAATGAGAGTCGCGCCCGGCATCGCCATGATCGTGCTCAGTATCATTTCCTTGGTCACCGCGTTTACGGCCGGACACACCAATTTCCACGTGTTTATCGGCGGAATGTTTTTATTCGGAACGTTATTGGTTGGTTCTGCTTTTCCTTTCTTTTTTGGGCTTAAGAAGAAAGAGAAATAAACTCATAGAGACATGAACGCTGTAAGATTTGATAAAAATAAACATATGAAACATACAAGGACAAATGCGCTGATCTTTTTGTTTTGAAAGAAGATGCATTTGTCCTTTTGTCCGTTTTGAGCATGGCGAATATCGTGACAGGCTGCATAGATCATTCCTAGAGATCCCAATAAGTACACCGCTAATTTTATGGATTCAAACATGCTTTCCTCCTATCATTCAATATAATGCTATGATAACTTACAATCCATTTGTTTCCAACACCTAAAAAACAGGGGTCTCACGAGGCCCCTGTTTTTTTAGAATAACCGTTTTAAACTTTTCTTCAGTGACGGCATTTCGATTTTTTGGTTTTCGAAGAAATTTTTCAGCATGTATTTGCTGAAGCCTTTTGCCTGCCCATAGGTGATTTTGCCAGGCAGCGGCGGTTCGTTTCCGATCATGACGTCCACTACGACCGGCTGGTCAGCGTGTAACGCTTCATGGAAAGCGGGCGCAAGCTCTTCCGCTTTAGCCACCTTGATGCCCTTTGCTCCGCAGCTTTCTGCAAATGCGGCATAGTCGACATTTTGAAGTTTTGTGACATAGTCGATGTTGCCCTTCACCTGCTGCTCGTACTCGATCATGCCGAGATTTTCGTTGTTTAAAATGACAACGGTGAGCGGGAGTTTGTATTTGACGGCGGTCGGGAGATCCTGCATGACCATGGAAAAGCCCCCGTCCCCGCAAACGGCGATCGCCTGCCGCTCCGGTTCTGACAAACTTGACGCGATTGCTCCCGGCAGGCCGCAGCCCATTGTCGCAAGCCAGCTGGAAACGATGAAATCCTGATTTGCTTTCATTTTGAAATGACGCGCCATCCAGACTGTCACAGTGCCGACATCTACAGATAGCACCGCATCATCGGCTGCCGCTTCCTCAAGACGCGCCACGACCTGCTGGGGTTTGAGCGGTGTTGCCGCCTCTGTCTCATCTTTTTCGATTTCGTTCCACCAATGCTGCATATGTTCAGTGCAGGCTTCCAGAAACCTTCTGTCTTCCTTCCGTTCAATAAACTCTGTCAATTCGCGCAGGCCGTGAGCCGAATCACAAACAAGACCCGCTGTCACCGGATAGCGTTTTCCGATTTTCGCCGGATCTGAATCAAGCTGGATCGCCGGCGTGTCATCAGGCAAATAATCGCGATATGGGAATGAGGTCCCGAGCATGATTAATAAATCACATTCCTCCATTGCCTCGTAAGCCGGCTTTGTGCCGATCTGCCCGAGATTGCCGAGAAAATGCGGGTGCTTATCAGGAACAACGCCTTTTGCCGGGAGCGTGACAACAATCGGAGCCGCGGCTTTGTCCGCGAATTCCAGCAGCTCACGTTTCGCCTTTTTCATTCCCTGCCCCGCCAAAATAATCGGCTTCTTGGCGTTATTTATATATTGCGCGCAAGTGATGAGCTGTTCTTTTTTCGGTTCAAGGTTCCCTTCAATATACACTGGTGACGTGTATACGGGCTCGCGTTTGATTTTCTCCGCGAACAAATCATCTGACACGCTCAATACCGCAACGCCTTTTTTGCTGCAGGCGGTGCGGATCGCCTGATTCAAGAGATCCGGCAGTGATTCCGCGCTATGTACCTCTCTGTTGAATACTGCCACGTCTTCAAACATTTGCTCAAGCTTGATCTCCTGAAAATAATCCCGTCCGACTTCGCCTGATGAAACCTGTCCTGCAATCGCCAGCACAGGGGCGCCGTCCGCTTTGGCATCATATAAACCATTTAATAAGTGCACCGCCCCCGGCCCTGCGATCGACAGGCAGACGCCGATTTTGCCGGTGAGTTTTGCTTCAGCCGCGGCAGCCAGCGCAGCCACCTCTTCATGGCGGGTTTGAATGAATTTCAATTGATTTCTTTCGTGCCTTAATTCTTCAATAAACTCATTGATACTGTCTCCGGGGATGCCGTATACATGATCAACTCCCCATTTTTCAAGCAGTTCTGTCATTGCTTGTCCTGCAGTTTTGTGTGCCATGCCGTATCCTCCTTTTTCCTATTTTCAATACCACAGGAGAGCTTCTTTAAAACCCGGAGACCTTTATCACTTGCCCAGTCTTCTTTTCAACAGGCCAATCGCCGCAAGCATGCCGCTGTCCTTGAGAGTGACAGCTACGTCCAGAGAGCCTCTCATAAAATCTTTGATTTGCCTTTTTCGGTTCGGCACTATAAATAGCGGCAAACGCTGCGGAGAAAACCACTTCAAATCCGCTGTCTCCATGCCGCTCGTTATCGCTTGTCCGCCTGTTATGTGTCCGGCAAACACGTGCTGTTCATCTTGAAACTTCGGCCTTTGGTAGACACCTATTTTCGCAGAAAGCGCTGCGTTGTATCCGGTTTCTTCCAACACCTCCCGGACTGCCGCTGCCTCAGCCGTTTCCCCGGGATCGACCCTGCCGCCCGGCAGATCCCATAAAGGGACGTCCTTTCGTTTCACCAGCAGAATCTGATGTTTTTCATTCGATACAATGACAAACGAACCTTGCGTATACATTACCAATTCTCCTTTTCACGCAAAAAAGACCAAGGTCGTTTTCCCCTTGGTCATAGTTGCTTTCCTTTTTAAAATGATACGGCAGTGCGGCAATCATTATGTCCTTTTTTCACAACAGCGGACTCTGAGAAAGAAGGCCGATTTGGCTGTAAAGGATGGTATGCCAGCCCGTTTTTCCAATCATCACGTTAGCAATAACCAGCTGCCAAGACATGGTTGGCAGCCAATGATGTTTCGTTAATGTTCCAGCAATGATGCGCCGTCGGCCGGCATTGTGCCGTGAACGTACGGAGGCGCCGGCTTGAGCACTGGTTTTTGACCCATAGCCTCAGGCTCCCCAACATATTCGAAATTCCCTTTTCCATCCATACTAGTCCCTGACGCCCAGCGCCCGCTTTGGCTTTCAGTTCCTTTAGAGCAGTCCATGAATGAATAGGAAACTTCTTGTTTTTCGTATTCACGATTAAATGTACTTGGGACAACTACGCCTTCACGTTCCTCTAATTCTTGAATGGCCGCCAGCCATTGATTTTGATGCATCGTGTCCCTCGCTATCAAGAAGGACAGCATATCCCTCACACCTTTATCATCTGTCATTTCATATAGACGGACAGCTTGCAGCCTGCCTTGCGATTCAGCATTAAGGTTTGCACGGAAATCGGCGAGCAGATTTCCGCTTGCAATCGTATATCGGGCTGTCCAAGGGTATCCCACACTATCATCTGGTTTAGCCCCCAGACCTCCTACGATGGCATGCTGAGGATTCATCCCTCCCATTACAGCTCCAATGACAGGATCTTTAGCCATTTGCTCTTGTTCTTCAATTGGCGCTTTATCAAGCAGCTGAGCTATCATCGTTGCCAGCATTTCCACATGGGCAATTTCTTCTGTGCCGATATCAAGAAGCATGTCACGATATTTTTGATCAGCTCTGCAGTTCCAGCCTTGAAATAAATACTGCATCATGACAGAAATTTCACCGAACTGTCCGCCTAATATTTCTT
Organism: Bacillus vallismortis; assembly: GCF_040784915.1. Lineage (GTDB taxonomy): Bacteria > Bacillota > Bacilli > Bacillales > Bacillaceae > Bacillus > Bacillus subtilis_G. The sequence goes on along the minus strand of NZ_CP160797.1, from coordinate 496,736 downwards.
GCAATTTTTTCGCGTAAACGGGGTCTGGCCGGTCAGGTTTGGCATTATATTGTAACTCTTTCACATGGAAAAACATCTATATCCCTCCAATTCATCTATACGCTTTAGGATGGCTTTGTTTTCTGTTTTCATGTATAAGCTCTAAAAAAATACAACACTCTGTATGAGTGTTGTACCAAATCAATGGAGAACGATAGATACATCATTCTCAAGTGCTATCCCCTGTCTGCCTTTCTTTTTCTGCGTCTTACGGCAATCCAAATGAACACTGCCGCAATCACCATAATGAGTACCAGCACACCAATATACAGCCATTTCTGGCCATTATCTTGTGATGGCTGCTCTTCACTGGAACTGTTTGCTTCTGATTTGAGCTGCTGGTGGTTTGTAAACACCTGCTGGCTGTTTGTTTCATTAACGACGGTTGCCGAGTCATCGGTGCTGTTGAGATAGTTGATGATTTCTTTCGTGACGGCCGCGCCTTTTCCTTTTGACGGTGCAAAGACAGCCATTGTGTAGCTTGTATCCCAAAGAGATGCTTGGGTAAACGCCACTTGTTTTGTTGTCTCATTCAGCATCTCAAAACCTGATACATCAAACGAGCCGTTCTTCGCTTGCGGCACAAGCAGTTCTGATGATTGCTCCTTCAAAAGAGAAAATTGATTGATGCCCCCTAAGAAAATGAGGTCTCGTCCTTTGGCATCATTTGCTGTTACATCAGATGATTTCTTCACCGTATATGAATGCTGCGCTTCGCTGCCAAAGGACTCCGTAACAAGAGAAAGCTCCTCAAGCTTCGATTGGTTTACGGTGTCAGGAATCACGATCAGCGTTGCCTGTTCCTGATTTCCGGCGTAAGGAAGCGGCCACTCTTGAAAATCCGCTGACGGAGACATGCCTTTGACGGTGTAAGACAATGTACTGTTTTTATCGATAAAGACCCACTTTTCTTCGTCAGCGGTGTTGCAAGGATTGTTTTCCTTTAGCCCAGTTGTGACGAATTGAATATCAATGTAGCGGTTTTTCTGCAGCAGCTTAGGATCCACTTTTACCATGGCATGATAGAATCCGTTTTTATCTTCTTTTCCTAAATCATCAAGCCGGACCGAATGCGGCTGGCCGTTGATCATGACCTTCAGTTCTGCAGCCTGAGCAGCCGATTCGTTTTCGGCCGTTGAAGCTTGAATCGTTTCGGACTTTTTCAGCTTAAGCGACAGCTTCGCTGATTGGTTTTCATCTAAAACCGCCGATGCAGGATAAAAGTAATGTGCTGAAGATGTTTTGTCAGCTCCAATTGTGATATCATCCGCTCCAAAATTCTTGAGGGTCAGCCTATTGCTTTCTTTTTTTTCAGCCTGCTTAAGCTTGCTGATTGAGAGTGTATCGCCGCTGAGCTGGCCTGTATAAGTCTGATCCGTAATGACACTGATTTTTTCAGTGAGCACGTCATCGGATGCGGCTTGCGCAAACAGAACCGGCTGCTGCTTGCTCTCTGCTTTCAGCACCCGCTCCGCAAGCAGGAGTTTTTCTCCTTTTGCCTGTAAGCCGGCTTGTTTCATCAGCTTTTTCACCTTTCCGTTCCAATGCTTGTCCACTCCGATGAAAATCGTCGGCTTGTCGATTTTCTTCAGTTCAGATTCCGTGACATACGAAATGGTGACACTGCTGTCGGCCGTTTTCAAATAGCCTTCTGTTTTCACTGCTGCTTCAATTTCCGCCGAACTTGGGTCGTCCGGAATGACGATGGCGGTTTCCTCGGCTGTATTTCCCGATTGGGCGAAAGGATATGGATAATGGTCCAGCGTCGTTCCCTTCGCTTCACTGCTGTCCGCCAGCGTCAGGCGGCTGTCCGGGTAAATTTTGATCCAGTTTCCGGACGTATCCTGTCTGACGCAGACGCCCTCTTTCATTACACCGTAAAATTTCAGCGATACGTTGTGATAGCCTTGGGCAGACTGGCTTTTAGTCAGGTTCAGCTTCAATGTTTTCCGTTTTGAATCACCATTAAGCTTTACCGTTTTGACTGGTTCGTCGTCAATGACAGCCGTTAACGATGATGGAGAAATTAAAAGATTTGAAGCCTCGTATTCAATCACCAATTGCTGATTGCCGGAAGAGGCGCCTGCCGGAATCTGATACGTCAGCTCCGCGCTGTCTTTTGATCCGTACAGTGTCATCAGGTCGCTTGTCAGCACCTGCTGTTTGGCTTGTTCTTGGCTGCTTTTTCCGAGAAGCGAACCGCTGACCTGCACCTCTTTGGCTAAAGCCGCTTGTCCGGTCATCGCCAGAAGCATGAAGCTTGTGAGAAAAATCATTATTTGTTTCAAAAAGGTCACCCGCTTTTATGTTGATTGTATCGTTCTGTTTTGTACCATTTGACCTCCTGCTTGAATAAACGGTGCTTGATTTCTACGAATAAAGAATAGATAACGAGCACAATCCATGCCTGCGAGTATGTAAAGTACATGAGAAATACGATAAAAAAGTTTTGCCTGTTCATTTCTGTTTTTTCAATGCTCAACGTAATCATGACCTCTGTCATAAATAAGAAGAACGCCAAGATCCAGAGGACCATTGCCAAAAACCCGACCGATAAATGCAAATCATAAAACAAATTGACGACAAATATCGTATTTGACATGATCACGCCAAAGAAAAACAGGAAGTACGTAAAGAAAAAATAAAACAAATCAAAGATAATCCGTTTTCGTTTCAGTTTGAAAAACTGCGCCAAAAATTTCAGTACGACATATTGATTGCCGCGTGCCCATCTGGTGCGCTGGCGCCACCACACCTTCCACGTTTCCGGCTCCTGCTCCCAAGTGATGGCGGCAGGGAAAAAGCGGATGTGATAGCCGAGATTATACACCCGGATGGTCAGCTCGGTATCCTCAGCAAGCGCTTTGTCATCCCAGCCCCCGAGCTTTTCGATAATGCTTCTGCGGATCGCGAAGTTGGTGCCTGGGATCGTGGCGATTTTGAACCACTTCCATCTGCCTCCTTGGGCCATCCACTGAAAACAGATCGTTTCGATATTAATAAACTTCGTCAGCAGCGTTTTTGCCGCATTAATGACGCGGAATTTCCCAACCACGGCGCCTGCCTTTTCGTCATTCATCAGGCCGAGAACGAGGTAATACACGGCCATTTTCTCAGGCGTGTTGTCGGCGTCATATACACAGATCACATCGCCGTTCGATTCGGCAAAACCAGAGTTAAGCGCGGAGGATTTGCCTTTTCCTGCGTTTGGCGGCTTCGTGATCACCATTTTAATGAAATCGTATGTCTCGGAAAATTCATTGACGATATCACCCGTCCGGTCTGATGAATTGTCATTAACGACGATGATCTCCAGCCGGTCTTTCGGATAATAAAGGTTGACCATCGCCTTCAACGTCTGCCGAATCACAACCTCTTCGTTATGCGCCGGGATAAGGACACTGACCTTTGGCAGCTCCTTCATGTTTTCTCTCCACTTCGGGATATTCCGTTCGAAGTTCATATAGTGGCGGAACCCGCCCTGCATGAGAAACATGTGGTAGAGAAGCATGACCCAAATTAAACTTAGTGAGATAAAGAACAGCGTATTACCCAAGGCTTCTTCTCTCCTTAAAAATTCGTTTTTTCAATGTGGCTCTCAAGTAAAACGTATAACTGAAAAACATGACGACAAATAAGAGCACGATCGCGGAGAGAATCCATAACGCCTTTTCCAGAGGAGTTTGCCGATGATGATCGAAAAACTCGTCAATGGCGCTTACGCCGTTTTTCACCTGAATCGTTCCGTCACCGCTTGTATGAATTTCAACTTTGCCTGTTTTGACGGTTTGTTTCGTTTTCTTTAAATCCAGCCATTCACTGTCTGGAATGCGTTCCATCTGATCAACCAGCTCCGGCAGATATTTCATTCCAAGATACGGGTGATAAAACCCGCCGGCTACTCCGCCTTCAAAATCAATCATCTGGGCGATGTGCTCCTCCATATCGCCGAGCGGGTTTTGTTTTGATGTATCGACAAAGCCGATCGTTTCCGGATACAGCGTCATTCCATCCAGCATCGAAGGAGTTGTCACATACGGAGACGCACCGGATGTTTTCCACGTTGTGCCGCTGAGCTGGACCTGCCCGAAAATGCTTGTAAAATACCGCGAGGCGATTTGATAGCCATATTCGGACATCGTGTAATGCGGCGCTTCAAACGCCAGCGGGTAGAGACCCGATGATGTCAAATCCTCAATCGCACGCGTCAGTTTTTGCTTTGTATACGTTTCTTCCTTTTCCCGAAATGGTGTCAAATAGCTGTTATAAGCTTGTTCGTTCGGAAAGTCCCGTTCTTTTTCCAGAATGGACGGGGTGGCTTCGGCATTTCCAGATGTAATCGGCTGATCCGCCTTTGCATCCCAAAATTCAAAGCCCTCTCCTGTTTCACTGTAACGGTAGGCGTGTGTATAGCCGTGAACAATGATACTGCCGCCCATGCTTTGCAGCTTTTTCAGCACCTTGACCATCTCCGGTTTATCAGACAAATACACTTTGTCGCCAGTTTCCGGATTCAAGTAAACCGGAATCACTGCCAGGATAAAAGGAACATGCCTCTTATGCAGATATGTACCGGCTTGAAGCAGCAATTTTTCATCAGACATCGGGCTGATATCCTCGAGACGCAAATACAATAACGTTGTCCCCGCCTCCTCTCCGAAAGCTTCTCTGAGCTGTTTCGCCACGATCAAATTGTCATTTAACAAATTCGTTAATCCAATGTACACATTCGCTTTTTTTGTTTTCCATATAAAAGAATGCGTTTTGCCGTCATCGGCTTTGAAGGTATAAAGCGACTTTCCTTTCAGGCCTGATACGCTCAGCACGTTAAGCCCGCTCTCCAGAGACACATCGGCCTTTTCCGACCTGCTGTGAACCTGATATACATGTTCTTTGCTGATTAATGAAAGCCCGGAAAATTGGCTGATTTGGCCTGCGTTATAGCCGATGGCCACAACAGGTGTTTTAACGCTGCTGATCAGAGACACCAGTTTTTTGCTGAGCTTTCTTTTCGTTTGGCCGTAATACATCACATGGTCTTTGCCTTTGAAATCGGACGCTTCCACATCCGAATCATTTTTGACTGTCACATGGGATGTAAAGTGGCCCGCAAGCAAATCAAGCATTTTGACTTGAGATGACTCTTTGCCGTCCAAGGTTGAATAGATGATGAGAATGCCGGCATCCCGCTCCTTCGCTTGTGCGGAAACTGGAAAGGACGCAATAGCTGTAAGCAGAAGCATTGTGATGCAGAGCAGCGTGATTCCTTTATAGTTCATTCATCATCATCTCGTTTTCCAGTTCTTCTAAAAAGTGATCGGCTGTTTTGATATCTTTGCGGTAAGGCAAATGACAGACATGGAACGTGAGCGACACATACTTCCCATTTTCCAGCTGATACGTGTCCAATTGTTTTTTCAGCTTTGTCAGGACGGCCGGCATATGTTCAGCGGGCGTGTGCGTCAGCACAATCCCGATACGCTCGTCAGAGGGGCGGAACTTCTTATCCGTTTCCCGGACGCTTGTCCTAATTTGCTGACTGACATATTGGAAAAGACGGTCCGTTTCTTTTTCACCGTACAAAGACTTAAACTCTTTGAAGTAATGCATATGAAGCAGCAAAAACACGAAAGAATTTCCGTAGCGTTCCGCCCGCTTGATTTCTTCTGAAAGTTCCAGCTTCATCCTCTGCTTGTTATCAAATCCGGTCACTCTGTCAACAGCGACAAAGCTTTTGATTTCGGCTTTAAGCCGTGTAACTGAATGCCTTAGCTCTGCGGCAATATCATGAATTCTTCCCGCTATAAAAGAAAACAACAAAAGCGCGCTTCCCCACACGACAAGTATTCGCAGCCCTTCCTCAGCCGGAAACAGCGCAGCCTGTCCAGTCTGGAAAAACATCATTAAGGTGCCGAGAACAAAGAGTACGATTAAAGTCACCGCCAGCGCGTAAATCGGGCCGAACCATACGCCTGCGGCGATGACGACAAACGTGATGCAAAGGATCAGAGCGCCTTCCGATTGCTGGGCTGACACATAATAAATAAACAGAGACAGGGCTGCGATGAGCCCTGAAAAATAAGCAAATAATTTTTGTGATTCATTGAATGATATTTTCATTAAAAAGCTTCCTTTCGGCTAACAGCGGCAGCAGATTGTCAAAAGAATGCGTCTGAGCGCCGCTCATATAGCCTCCATAATACGATTTCACCGGATCAAGAATTTCAAAGTCATTCATTCTGTCATATATGGCTTTGGTGACTGAACTGTCTTCATATTGTTTTGTTAAAAACAATACGGCTAATGCGTATACGGATGGCGACTCATATTTGACGGCAGGCTCCTTCGTATCTGCCGAATATCGTCCGTACAGCTTTCCGTGTGTCTGAAATTCCTGCTTGATCCAGTCCGCTAAAACAGCGGCTTTTTCATCCCCTTCCGGCAAGTGCCAAGCAGCGTACAGCTGATCTATCAGATTGATCTCACTATCATATGTGTATCCCTTTGTCTCCGAGCTGTATACCTTTGGCAGAAAGCCATTTTTTAAAGGAGCCGAATAGAGAACATTGGCATTCCGTTGTTCTGTTTCCTCGTCTATAATTCCATTCTTCTTTAAGACAGCTAACGCATCGGGCATGACGTATGAAAGCGTCACATCCTTTGAAGCGGCCTGTGAGTCGTAAAAGTCTGTAAATAACCCGTTGTTCATATTGTATGCCTTCAAAGCCGTGCCGATATCCCGGGCCGTTTGCGCGTAGTCGCTGCGGCCCCATTTGGCGGCGGCTTGGTCAAGGGACAGCATAATTCTCATATCATCTATCAGTGCATTCGTTCCGCTCGCTTGGCCGTTTTGAATCTTCCACGTCACCAAGTGATTGCTCATCAGAAATGAATCAGTCAGATGCTGATATTGCTCCTGAAAATGCGGGGCGTCATTTTTGCTGACCAGAAACTCCATCCATAGGCCAAGAGATTCTGATAAATACGAAGGCTGGTCAGACATATCAGTTTTGATTAACCCTTGGCCATTCATTAGATTGTGATAAATGAAATACTCCGCCGGCTGAAGCGGGCTGGCGTTCACTTCTGACACCGACTGATTTTGGACCTTATTTCCAGCTTCAACACACCCTGCGGAAAGTCCGATAGATAAAAAGAATAAGATGACAGCTATTAACAAATGCCTCACAGGCAAATCCCCCTTGTCGCCTGAAGCGAATCAGACGCTCACAAATATATATAGACGAAAGTATGACTGCCATGTTACAAATTACATTTACTATAAAAGAAAAAAATGCAGATTGCTAGCTTTTTTTTCCCTTTTTGAACATTGAAAAAACGGGTCCTAAGTCCAATAAAAAACCTGTGCGGTATGCACAGGTTTTTCGGTTATTTATCCAAACCGAGTTTCTTCAGCTGTTCTGCCAGCGCGTTGTTAATCGGCTCATCTTTATTATTTTGTTTTTTCATATAAGAGGAAACGTCCCGTTTGGAAGCGCGCCCTTTATCTTTGTTTTTTCGTTTTTCGAATACGGACAGTTTCTCACGGTGACCGCAGACACACGCGAAGGTCTGACCCTCGCCTTGGCCGCGAAGCTCCATTTTTTTATGGCAGTTCGGGCAACGCGCGTTTGTTTTTCGGGCAACCGTTTTTCTGCTTCCGCATTCACGGTCTTGGCACACAAGCATCGTGCCGCGTTTGCCGTTTACTTTCAGCATCATTTTGCCGCATTCCGGACATGCGGTTCCCGTGATGTTGTCGTGTCTGAAAGTCTGGCTGCTGTTTTTGATATCTTTTACCGTTTGGTTAGCGTAAGCTTTCATGTCTTTAATAAAGACAGCCGATTTCAATTTACCGGCGGCGATCGCTGACAGCTTTTGCTCCCATTCCCCCGTTAAGGCAGGTGATTTCAAATCCTCCGGAACAAGCTGCAGGAGCTGTTTTCCTTTAGAAGTAATAAAAATATCTTTGTCTTTTTTCTCTATTAAAAAGCTGTTGAACAGTTTTTCAATAATATCGGCCCGTGTTGCCACCGTACCGAGGCCGCCTGTTTCACCAAGCGTTTTGACGAGGCCTTTTTCTTCTCCCTGCATAAAGGCGCTTGGGTTTTCCATCGCTGACAGCAGGGTCCCTTCGTTAAAGCGGGCGGGCGGCTTCGTTTGGCCGCTTGTTTCAGTTAAGGCGCGCACGGCAAGAGAATCGCCTTTTTGAAGTGCAGGGAGTGTCTGATCTCTGTCATCGTCCTGCTCGTCATCTTCATCCGCCATATCATAAACGGCTTTCCACCCTTGCGACTGTATGGTTTTGCCTTTCGCCGTAAAGGTTTCTCCGCCGATTTCTGCGATGACCTTTGTTTCCTCATATTCGAATGCCGGCATTAACACAGCAAGGAAACGTTTCGCAATCAGGTCATATAGCTTTCGTTCTTTATCGCTTAGACTGCTGAGAACGAGCGGCTCTTCGGTCGGGATAATCGCGTGATGGTCTGACACCTTCGCGTCATTGACGTAGCCTTTGTGGGATTTGATGCCGCGTTTTTTAATTTGATTGACATATTGGGCATACGGTTTTACTTCCATACCTTCCAGACGGTCTTTTAATGTCGGGACGATATCACTGGATAAAAATCTTGAGTCTGTCCGCGGATATGTGACGAGCTTATGCTGCTCATACAGCTTTTGCAGCACAGAAAGCGTTTCTTTGGCGGAAAATCCGAAGCGTTTGTGTGCGTCGCGCTGCAGCTCCGTTAAATCATAGAGCGCAGGCGCGAAGCTTTTTTTCGCTGTTTTTTTCAGCTCGGCGATGACCGCTTGCTTTCCGTCGAGGTCTTTTAGCAACCGGCTTGTTACGTCTTGATTGAACGTTCTCGTCTGCTTTGTTTTTTGATCCTGCCAGGTCAGCGTCATGCCATCAACCGCCGCGCGGATGCCATAATACGGAACCGGCGTAAACGCTTGAATGTCGGCTTCACGCTTTGCAATCATGGCAAGCGTCGGTGTCTGCACACGGCCGCAGGAGAGCTGGGCATTGAATTTTGTGGTGAGCGCACGGGTCGCGTTAATTCCCACAATCCAATCCGCTTCCGCTCTGGCGACGGCAGAATGATACAGATTTTCATATTCTTTGCCGTTGCGCAGCTTTTGAAAGCCTTCCTTGATCGCTTTATCTGTCACAGATGAAATCCACAGCCGCTTGATCGGCTTTTTGACATTCGCTTTTTCAATGATCCAGCGCGCAACAAGCTCCCCTTCCCGGCCTGCATCAGTCGCGATGACAATCTGATTGACGTCTTTACGGATAAGCTGGGATTTGACCGCATTGAACTGTTTTCCGGTTTTTTTGATCACCACAAGCTTTAAGGGCTCAGGGATAATCGGCAGATCCTCCAGACGCCATGATTGAAATTCTTTTCCATAGCCTTCCGGATCAGCAAGTGTCACCAAATGGCCTAAAGCCCATGTAACAATATATTGATCACCTTCAAGATAACCATTTCCTTTTTTATGGCACTTCAGCACCCGGGCCAAATCCCGGCCGACTGAAGGTTTTTCAGCTAATACAACTGTTTTTGACATGCTTGATCACTTCTCTTTCTTTCACGCTCATCCTTTTATTATAACAGACTTGAACAAGCACTCTCTAACCGCGCCCGTTTTTCGTGTCAATTTCCGAGAAAATCACGTGAGTGACGGTTTGCGCGTATGGCGAAGTTTTGTTAATGAAATCTTCTACCGCTTCAAGGCTTTCTGCGTTGATTTTCAGCATATAACAAGCCGCGCCGGCAATCCGGTAACAAAATTCGATATGCGGCAATGTTTGAATATAGCTTTTGAACCGCTCGTAATCCGCGTTTTTGACGGTTGCTTCCACAATGCAGGAAACAGGCAGCCCCAGTTTTTTCTGATCGACCTCCAGTGTGTATTGCTTAATGACGCCGAACGATTCAAGCTGCCTCACCCGTTCTGTCACGGATGGCGGCGATAGCTTAATTTTTCTGCCTAATTCCCTCATCGACAAACGGCTGTCCTTTTTCAGCTCCTCAATGATTTTCAGATCAACCTGATCAAGTTTCATGTCAACATCCTTCTTTTATGATTTTGTTCACATTATCTCGGGTATTTTTGTAAATGACAAGACCAGTTCCCAAGAAAAAGCATATAAAAATGAAAGTTTTCCGAACATTTTCTGAAAGCTGTCATACGGCTCTCCGGATTGTTTATCATATAGTATGAAAACGTGTCCACAAGGAGGGCGATTTATGCTGCAAACACCGATCGGAAGACTTCGCACGATGGGTTTTATTGAAGGAATGTCACTCTTAATCCTGCTGTTCATCGCCATGCCGCTGAAATATTGGGCAGGCCTTCCGCTTGCGGTGACCATTGTCGGTTCGGTTCACGGCGGATTGTTCATTTTGTATTTGCTTGTCTTGGCGTATGCGGCCTTCTCTGTCAAATGGCCGCTGAAATGGTCAGCCGCCGGCTTTATCGCCGCTTTTGTCCCATTCGGAAACTTTTTGTACGACCGCGGGTTAAGGAAATATAAATAATTTAAGGCTGGATCTTTATGATCCAGCCTTTCTTATTACAACCACTTTGTCAACCACGCGATATAGTAGGCCCCCGGAATAAACATCAGCTGGGCGAGGAGTGTCCCCGCCACTCTTGATGTGACCATCGTGACAGAGGTCCATTTTAAATACGTATAGCTTCGTTTTCCTTTTGCCACATCATCGGCAAGAACGGATACCTTTGGGTCAACAAAAATCGCCAGCAACATCGTCGCAATTCCGTTGATTAGACCCGAAGCCATGACGGCTGTCGTGCTGCGTTCCGGAGCCAGAAGGCCTGCGTACAAAGCCGAAAGCACACCGATCGTATAAATCGATGTGATCAGCATGTTGATGACAAACAAACGCTTCGGTATCAAGCGGATATGAAATCCTTTTACATACGAAAGAGACGGCAGACGCAAATAGGAAAGGGCATTTTTGAAACCTTGCTTCGAGAATCCCTTTTGGAACACTTGTAAAACAGAGCCGCCGCCGCTCGCCAAGTGAATAATCGCCCGTGAAAATAAAGCGACAAAAGACGGGAGCAGGATAATGCCAAGAAGGGTGCCGACTGTCGATCCGAATATCAAGAAGCGGAACTGCCCGGCGACAATCGCCAGTGCGTTTTTTCCCGCATCATCAATTAAATGGCCGGTAAAGGGCTGCTGCACCATGTTCGACATTCTGGACACGATGACCATGACATTAAAAAGGGAAAGCGCGGACGCAATAAATCCAACGCGGGCTCCGGAAAGCCTGGTGGCGTAGGCTAAGGTTTCTATCGAGTGAATCAGTAATAAAAAACAGAAAATAAAAAGCACTTGTGTTGTCATGACATGCACGTTATTCTTCCTCCAATTTCATCCTAGAGATAAGACTGGAAAGAAGACAAGCAGGTTTCAATGCGATGTGCTTTTTACAATAAAAAAACCGCCGGCATACGCCGAGCGGTTTGTCTTATTCTTTTCTATAGGCAAATAAAGATTATATGATCCGCCAAATCGGGCGGTTAGATTCATGAAGCATTGTTCCGTAGAATCATTCTGGAAAGTAAACACCATGGAATTTTCTTGAACACAAGACAACGAAAGCCCTACCTCTCAATCGTCACTGCGGCTCCGAAGCCGCGCCGGTGTGAATTGTAAAACAAAAAAGTCTTTTTTCCATCTCATCGTTAGGGGCGATTTGTTATGAAGGAAAAGAATAAGGGCAGCTGGTTTGCTGCTTGCGAAGCGGTAAAGCTTCTCTCTCAAACAGAAAAAAGAAGTTTACTTTCTTTTTTATTTGCTTATTATTCTTGCTTAGCAATTCATGATAACATATCGCCCCTGCAATTACAACCTTTTTATAATTCGAGTGAAACTGGCGTCTTCTCTCCGGCATTCATTAATCTAATAGCCTCTGGTTCAATTTCAAGAATCACCAGGTTCGGGTCATCCTTGCCGTCAAACCAGCGCTCTAATTTAGGATTCCAAATTTTATCCTTCAGTTCTGCTGAATTGTTGATCTTGGCTTTCCCGGAAACCTCGACATACGCGTCGCCAAAGCCTTCACAATCATAGCCTAATAAAATATGGACATTGGGGTTGTTCTCAATTTCTTCCGCTTTATGTGTTTCCTTGCTTGTGGGTGTGTAAATCTTCAGCCCATCATGAAAAAAAGTCATGTAGCGGGAATGCGGCTTGCCCTTTTGAACCGTTGCGAGCGAGCCTACTTTGTGATGATCTAGAACATCAAGCACCTTTTGTTTAATGTCTTGCTGATTCATCGTGAATCACTCCTTTTTAACGTCTCCGCTGTTACTTTTCCACATCCGGGGAAGATTTAAACAAGAAAATGCGCCTTTATTTTAATCCTTTCCATTCACGCTTCAGCAAGCTGTAATAGACAAGGTCATGATACCTGCCTTCAATGAATAAGCCATCCCGTGCCGTTCCTTCCTCTTGAAAGCCGAGCCGCTTAGGGACCGCTCTGCTTTTTTGGTTTCCGACAGCCGCACAGAGAGCAACGCGATTCAGCTCAAGCTCATCAAAAGCGTACGTGATGAGTGTTCGGCAAGCAGCGGTAACAATGCCTTTGCCTTCATATTCTTTGGCAATCCAGTATCCGATTTCCGCTTTTCGATTTACTTGATCAAGGTTATGCAGGCCGATCATGCCGCATAGGCTGCCGTCGTATAGAAGCCCCGCTTCGAGGCTGTTCAGGTCAGCATATTCCCGCCGCCAATCTGGAATGATCGTTTCTTTGTACGTTTCAACGCTGCTTGGGTTTTCCGCCCAAAATAGCCACTGGCCGAGCCGCTGTTGATTTTCGATAACGAGTTCGGCAAGCCGCTCCGCATCCTTTGGCTCCAATAATCGGATGGTGATGCGCTCATTTACCTTGCAGGTGAACATTCCCTCGCCCTCTTTCCTTTTTTACCCATTATAACGATGATTCCGTTTTTTTCAAATACAAAAAAGGATGGGCTGTTAAGCCTCATCCTTATATTCTTGGATCGGTAAAGATATCATGTTTATCTGTGCTCGTCGAAGACATTTCCGTCACCACGGCACCTTCTTCCCCGGCTTGGAACCAATGCTTTGTGTTCGGCGGAATCGTGTATTGCCCGCCCGGTTCAAGTTCAATTTCGTGCCAGACCGTATAGTGTTCACTGTCCTCATGCGGCGGAAGAACCTTTGGAAGCTGCGTTTTTTCTCCTTCTACGTAAAGATACACTTTTCCGTAGCGGCAGCGGAATGTCTCCTGCTTGCCTTCTTGGCCGTCGACCGGCGGATGGCGGTGTTCCGGGCAAGTCTGTTCAGGAAACAGCACCAGTTCCTTTGAGCAATAACGGTCTGTATTGACGTAGACGAAGAGCTGGAGTCCGACTTTTCTTTCTTTTCCTAAGCCGTAGTCCATTAGCTGGATTTGGTCTACTTCCTCATCCGTTAATACAATACCGGCTTTTTGATAATAGCTGTTTACTTCCTCTTTCGTGATGCTCATGTGTCTCACTCCCTCTTACGTCGTCACAAAATCTCCGCCGTTGACATGCAGCGTCTGGCCTGTCATGTAAGATGACTCATCTGAAGCCAGCAGCACATAACAGCCGACATGCTCAACAGGCTGACCCGGACGGCCCATCGGCGTATTTTGCCCAAATTGAGCGACTTTATCTTCAGAGAACGTAGACGGGATTAACGGTGTCCAGATTGGACCCGGTGCGACTGCGTTGACGCGGATGCCGTCTTTGACAAGCGCCTGCGCCATTGTTCTTGTAAAGGCATTGATCGCCCCTTTTGTCGCTGTGTAATCAATCAGCGACGGGTTCCCCCGATATGGGTTGATGGATGTCGTGTTGATGATAGCGCTGCCTGGTTTCAGGTAATCAATTGCTTTTTTAGTCAAATAAAATTGAGAATAAAAGTTTGTTTTGAATGTGCGGTGAAGCTGTTCGCTCGTAATATCTTTGATGCTTTCCTTCGGATGCTGTTCACCGGCATTGTTTACAAGGATGTCAAGGCCGCCAAGTTCTTTGACCGTTTTTTCAACCGCTTCATTGCAGAAATCCTCTTCGCCTACATCACCAGCGATCAGCAGGCATTTTACGCCTTCTTGCTCTACACGCTTCTTCGTCTCTTCGGCATCCCCATGCTCATCCTTATACACAATGGCGATATTAGCGCCTTCCTTTGCGTATGCGACGGATACCGCGCGTCCGATCCCGCTGTCGCCGCCTGTAATGAGCGCTGTTTTTCCTTTTAATTTATCCGCTCCTTTATAATTCTCGTACTCATACATCGGACTTGGATTCATTTCGCTTTCGATTCCCGGCTGGCGATTTTGGGTTTGGGCCGGCAGTTCTTTTGGATAATTGGCCATGATGATTCTCCTCCTTTGTTTTCATGTGTCTATTTGTTGTGTACCTCACACGTACTCTGGATAAACATGGATTAGCACCTTCACATTGCTTTATCAGAAAAATGTTTCACATGAAACGCAAGGAGGAAATAACTTGCAAAGGAGGTTACTGAATGATGAACATGCTTTCTAAAACATTCAGCAGGCCAAAGGGCGTAATCGGTATGATTGCCGGGTACATCATGGCTGCTGAAAATCAGACACTGAATCAGTGGACAATAGATCAGCTGGGAATCACACGGGGGGACAGTATTTTAGAAGTCGGATTCGGACCGGGATACTGCTTGCAACAGATGCTGAAACGCGAAAAGGACGTTCAGCTCCATGGGATTGATGTGTCAGAGGCGATGCTGAAGCTGGCCGCCCGCAGAGTAAAATCGAAAGGTGTGCGCTTAATGCAGGGAAGCATCGAGACATTTCCTCTCACCGCCTCGTTCTATGATAAAGTGATTTCTGTTAACAACTACACCATTTGGAATGACCAGACAAAAGGCGTGAAACAGATTTATCGGGCGCTAAAGCCCGGGGGCAGAGCAGCGATTACGATGCAGCCGCGGGAAGCGGACGCCAGCCCTGAGAGAACCAAATCATTTGCAAAACAGATGATTGCTGACTTCAAAGCAGCCGGCTTCGAAGACATTGAGTTGCAATTTAAACACATTAAGCCTGAGCTTTCTGTCTGTGCAACAGCAAAGAAGCCCGCCACATAAGTGACGGGCATTTTTTTACGAATGCACAGCCTGCTTGCGCAAGACGTCTTTTTTCACCTTGCCGAGGTTATTTTTCGGCAGTTCGTTAACGAACTCAACTTCGGGTATTTTGTAAGCGGACAGGCGTTCTTTACAATATGCGATGACTTCCTCTTCCGTTAGACGCTGGCCGCCGTTTGCCACAATAAACGCTTTTGGTTTTTCCCCGTACAGCGGGTCTGGTATACCGACCACCGCTGTTTCAAGGATTCCCGGGACCTGCTGGATGACTTCTTCAACCTGATCCGGATAGACGTTGTCTCCTCCGAAAATAATGACATCCTTGTAGCGTCCAGTAATGAAAATAAAACCATCTTCATCTACATAGCCTGAATCTCCGGTTTTGAACCAGCCGTTTTGCAGCACTTTCGCTGTCGCTTCAGGATTGTCTTCATAGCCTTTAAATAAAAATGGCGTGTGAACAACGATTTCGCCGATTTCCCCTTGAGGGAGTTCTTCTCCCGTCTGAGGATCTTCCACTTTGACTTTAACACCTGCCACAGGTTTTCCCGCAGATGCGGCTTTATCCATTCCCATTTCAGGCATCCATGTGCTGATTCCCCAAGCCTCAGTGCTTCCATAGCCGTGGGCGAGCGGGATGCCGATATCAAGATAGCGGCGAATCAGGCTGCTCGGCACTTTTGTTCCGCCAGTCATTAAAATAACAAGCGAAGATAGGTCGGTTTGGTGTGTTTCCCATGCTTCAAGCAAATACGTGTAAAACACGGGAAGAGCCATCACGGTTTGAACCTTTTCTTCTTCAATGATTTTCAGCATATCAACAGGATCTTGATCCTTTGTAAAAATAAAGGTTGTTTCTGCAAAAGTTCCCAGCATGATGCAAATGAGCGCACTCGTATGATAAATCGGATGGCACGCAAGAAAACGCAGGCCCTTCATACGTGTTGTTGAACTTTTGGACCCTGTTACGTATCTATATATGCCGCCATGTGTGATCATGCATCTTTTCGGGTTTCCGGTTGTGCCGGACGTAAACATCAGAAGCGCTGTATCATCAGGGGAAACCATTTCAGTTTCAGGCAAATGATCAGGACCGGCAAACAGAGCTTCAAATTCAGCAGACGTTTCGTAAGCTGTTCCAGTTGCCATCGTTACAGACAATGAGGACAGTTCAGGAAGAACTTCGTCCAGTTTCTCTTTAAACTCCGCTCCGTAAAACAGCGCTTTCGGTTCACTAGCTTTTAAAATGCCTGTCATTTCATATGGTTTGAGCTGCCAGCTGACAGGCACGACAACAGCGCCTATTTCAAGCGCGGCGAACATAATAGTTGAGGCGGGATGTCCGTTTTTGCAAAGCAATGCAACACGGTCGCCTTTTTGAATTCCTTTTTGCAGCAGGGCATTCGCCAGCTGATTAATCCGTTTGCGGTAACCTGCATATGTCAGTGTATGGCCTCCGCTTTTTACAGCCTCTATTTCTTCGCTATTCGGCATGTCATGCAGAATCAGATGCTGTAATGTTTCCATATCGTCATCTCCTATATTCTCTTGAATCTTCAATAATTTGTTAGGTTTTCTTCCTCACCTCACCCATTTTAACCCAAAAAAGATAACTTGTAAAACTATTTCATTTTGGAACTATTCCATTAATGAATGATAAAATAGTCCCGCATTCTGTCATTTTGCACACCATCCACATAAAAACACACGCCAATTTTTTGACGTGTGCCATGCGGGATTACAATATGTTTTTTTCTTTCATCCATGTGAAGAATATGCGGTTTAATCGTTGATACAGTCCTTGTTCTCCCTCTCCCTGAAACCCCGCCATGCTTTCTCCGCTTTCGATAATGGCGGAGCTGATCGCACTTAAAATCTCCGATCCTTCAGCAGATAATGAGCCAGGCGCCATCATCACGAGAATGCGTGTCATGCTGAGGGTATTTCCGTCCATGCCATTCACTTCATAAGAGGTGCTGAGATCATACATTTTGAAAAAAGGCAGGACGATTTCATCATTTTTGAGATGATAAAGCGCCATGTTGGTCCCCGGAATTCCCAATCCCCCTTGTTTCTCCCGCTCCGCCAGACAAACCGCGGCTTTTTTCGGATCACGGATCAAGCCATCCTCCTTCAGCTGTTGAAAAAGCTCTGACAGAAGCTTGCTATGATCCGAGTTTGTTTGGAGTTGATTAAGTGTAAAGTGGCGCAGAACATCTTGAATGACGGCCATGTACCGCCCCATGCTTTCCGATGCTGCCAGCATGTCAGGCACGTCAGCTTGCTGCGCCTCTTCCTTAGGCGTTCTTTTTTTCTCAAGAATGAGCGGAATTTTCCGCTTGATATACTGTTTTACCTGATTTGCGTCTTCCTCATTTAAAAGCGGACTAACCATAATGTAATCGATGTTTTCGTAAGGAATCGGCACGGTGGAAACAATCATATCATAGGCTTGAACTTTCCTGCCCTTCAGCTCGATCAAGGATGACATATCAAACGATTCAATTTCCGGCAGCTCTTTCTTCAGTCTGGAAGCAAGCATTTTCGAAGACCCGATCCCGCTTGAGCAGACGACAAGCGCTTTCACTTTGGCTTCTTCTTTTTTGATTTCAAGGGCCGAGCCGAAGTGAAGGACGATAAAAGCGATCTCATCATCAGAAAAGGACATGCCCGGAAAATACTTTTCCACGCCTTCTTCGATCGCCATATAAAGCAGAAAATAATCGCGTTTGATCTGTTCCTTCATCGGATTGTATATTTCGATATTTTCTTTTATGCGGCTGACAGCCGGCTCCAAATGGGCAATCAGTCCTTCATATAAAGAATAGTTTTTCGTAAGATCC
Organism: Bacillus vallismortis; assembly: GCF_040784915.1. Classification (GTDB taxonomy): domain Bacteria; phylum Bacillota; class Bacilli; order Bacillales; family Bacillaceae; genus Bacillus; species Bacillus subtilis_G. Next base: position 478,688 of record NZ_CP160797.1, on the reverse strand, counting down.
ATTCTGATTTTGTCTGAAATAAAAGCAATGAGCCGCTTTGTATGCAGGGCTGTTTCCAGTTCGATTTCCTGCGCTTTGTATTCTGTTTTGTACTTTCGATTGGCGCTTCGAAGGTGGATTGTAATATAGCCCACCTCCGCCTCCGGAATCGTCACGCCGAAGGCATGTTCAAGTTCGCCCGCGATTTCAAGAGCTGAGCTGTATTCCTTCGCATTCTTCAGTTCCTCAAGCTCATTTTGCTCCATAGCAATGGTTTCCCCAAGCTTGATCCGCTCGATTGCATACGTCAGATGGACGACGAGTGCTATATAAGAGCTGTCGGACAATGAAAAGGCGATTTCTTCTTTCAGCTGAAATAGGATACGCTCCATTTTTAACAGCTCGCCTTTGCTGACTACGCCGAACATTTTCTCTGAAGAATCAGCTTTACCTTTGATGTTTAATTCTACCGCTTCCAAAAACATTTGGATGTCGAGGCGGTTCACAATCAGGTTGCCGACAATTTTACGTTTCGCATTCTCCGGCCCTATGAGCTGGATGCCAATACCTCTTTTACGAATCAGTGTCAATCTAAAGGGAGAAATCCATTTCTCCAGCTCGTCTAAATCATAGCTGACCGTGGCATTCGTCACCTGCAGGTCATGGGCAAGCGTGTACAGCTTGACGGGCTCCTGAGACTCTAATAGCGAACAGAGAATGAGCAGCTTTCGTTCATCCGCGCTGTATTCATGCTGTTCATATGTTAAGTCGGTAAGCAGCTTTTGTTTATTCTCGGGACTTCCCACTGCCTTCAACCCTTTGCCAGGCTGTTTATCGAGCGTAAGCCCGACGGGTTCCATCAGCGGCTTAATTGATTTGAGCTCCCTGTGAATGGTTCTCGTGCTGACTTCCATCAGCTCAGCAAGCTCAGTTACGGTTACATACCGGTTTTGTAATAATAAGTGCTTTAAAAGCTTTTGTTCTCTGGCAGTCATATACATCAAAAAGGCCTCCTAGACAGTCGTGATGTGCGGATGAAGTCGCAAGGAGATACAGGAGAGGAATAAGAGAGGTTTCCTTTATAATATAAAACGCTTTCAAACGAGATTCAATCACTTATAAATGGGAATTTGGCATCAAGCGGTGTGACAATATTGAAAAAGCACCAGCTGCTAAGCTGATGCTTTTTGTTAAGGTATATCGCAACCC